>NZ_JBFWZI010000072.1:27292-33020 GCF_050185545.1 Reyranella sp.
TCGCTCATCATCGCAGCCGCCGGCCCGAGAACGGCGATCTCGACGCGGCGGTTCTGCGGCTCGCGCACGCCGTCACCGGTCGGAACCAGCAAGCCCTGCTCGCCACGGCCGACCACGCTGATCGCCGTGGCGGGCACACCAGTGCGTACCAGTGCGTCCTTGACGGCGTTGGCGCGGCGCAGCGACAGCGCCATGTTGTACGCCTCCGTACCCGACGTGTCGGTATGACCGGTCGCCGTGATACGGGCATTGCCCTTGGACTTGTACGAGTCAGCCGCCTGGCTGATAACGTTCATCGAGGCGTCGGACAGCTTGGTGCTATCCCAGTCGAAGAACACCATGAAGGTCTGCGGCGCGGGCGGCGGCGGGGGCGGCGGGGCCGATGCCATAGGCTTCGGCTCGTCGCAGGCTCCCAGGAGGAACGCAGCAGCCATGGTGACCAACAGTCTTCTCAACATGATCCCCTCTCCCCGGGCGGACTTGCCCTCGACAACATCATGGTCAATTCGTGGCACGGGTGCAATGCAGATTATTGCTCAACGCATGATGTTTGCGGTAACGCGCGACAGCCCTTAGGCTTTCCCGATGACGAGCGGGCGACATTGTCAATGAATAGAATGCTTAGCGTGGCCCTGGGGCTATGCCTGTCTGTCCAGTCTGCCGCGGCGCAAGGCCTTGGCGGACAGAATTCGGCACCCAATCAATGGGTTGCCGACTGCAATATGGAGGGCGCGCGCAACTGCACGGTGTCGGCAATGATCGACGGCAACAGCCTGCTCGGCACGTTCGCTCTCGTGCGCTACTCGGTGGCCAATGCGACACTCAGCGTGATGGTCGACGGCGTGGGGCAGCGGGCCAGCATCCAGGTAGATCAGTGGCCCTTCATCTCAACTACGATTTGTACCGGCAGTACATGCTCCTGGGAGCAGATCCGCTCGGCCGAGCTGCTGCAGGAATTCCTGCGCGGCAACAACATGACGCTGCAGGTCTCGCTGCAGGGCGACAACATGGTAGGGCCCCTGCGAATGTCGCTGCGGGGCTTCGCCCAGCAATATCAGAAGGCCCTACAGGTCCAGCAAGGACGCTGAGGCCGGGTGACGGCGGGGTTGACCAGCCCGACGGGCCTATCCGACGGGACTATTTCTCGCGCCGGTACAGGAAGCAGTTGTCCGCGTGGGGCATGTTGATGCCTTGGTAGTAGCTGACGGCCGTCGGCGCCGACAGCAGCAGCATCGTCGTCAGGGCGCCGCCGGCCTGGGTGCGCGTTTCCTCGATCAGCCGTCGGCCGATTCCCTGGCCCTGACAGGCCTTGTCGACGGCAAGGTCGGACAGGTAGCAGCAAAAGCAGAAGTCGGTGAGCGAGCGGGCAAACCCAACCAGGCGGCCATCCTGGCGGGCCGTGATGATCAGGTTGGCATGCGCGAGCATGCGCTCGATGCGGCCGCGGTCCGCGATCGGCCGGTTGAGGCCGGACTTGCGGACCACATCGATGTATTCGTCCGCGCCGAGGTAATCCTCGCGGGCGTAAACCGTGTTCATAGTGGGTCAGCCAATCGGGTCAGGGTTGCTCGTTCAGCCACAGGCGCAAGGCAGACGATACTTCCGCCGGCCGCTCGAGGGGGCTCATGTGGCCGCATTCCTCGAGGACAACGAGGCGGGAGGTGGCGATGTCGGCCGCCAATTCCTCGGAATGCCGCAGCGGGATCGAGGCGTCCTGGCGACCGACGATCACCACCGTCGGCACCGCGATATCGACCAGCAGCGGCCGGCTGTCGGGGCGGCCCATGATCGCTTCCTGCTCGCGCACGAACCCGTCGGCGCCGATCTCCGCCGCCATCTCGAGGATGGGCTGGGTGATCAGCTTGTTCGAGAGATGGCTGGGGTGCAGGAGCTGCGGTAGCAGGGAAGGCTGCACGCCGTGAAAGCGGCCGATCCGGGTCTGCTCGATGAAGCCGCGTCGACGCGCCGTGGACTCGAGCGGATCGGGGTTGGCCTGGGTGTTGAGCAAGGCGAGCCGATCGATGCGCGCGCCGGCCTGCCGCATGACCTCGAAGGCGACGTAGCCGCCCATGGAAAATCCGGCAAGGGCGAAGCGCGGTGGAGCGGCGTCGATTGCCGCCTTGGCCATGGCGGCAATCGAATTGTGGTGCCACAGCTCGGGGACCACGCAATCGACGATGTCGGACAAAGCTTCGATCTGGTGCTCGAACAGCCGCCGGGTGTTCAGCAGGCCGGGCAGGAGCACCAGCGTCGGTTTGGCTGTCGATTGCGCCGTGTCGGGCGATTGCGCCATGGCCGGGTCTCAGATCTGGATCTGGTTGCCCAGCTCGATGGCACGGTTCGGCGGGATGCGAAAGAAGGTTTTTGTCGCCGACGCCGAATGCGACAGCGAGATGAACCACTCGCGGCGCCACCGGCTGATCTTGGGGTGTTGCCCGGCCACCAGAGTCTCGCGCCCGAGGAAGAAGCTGGTTTCCATCTCGTCGTAGGCGATGCCATGCTGGCGACAGGCGCGCAGGACGTCGGGGATGTCGGGCTGCTCGGTGAAGCCGTAGCGCGCGATCACCGTGTAGAAGCCCTTGCCCAGCCGCTCGACCTCGACGCGATTGGTTTCGGCAACGAGCGGAACTTCCATGGTCTCGACCTGGAGGATGATGATGCGCTCGTGCAGCACCTTGTTGTGCTTTAGGTTGTGCAGGAATGCCGATGGCGTGCGGCTGGCGTCGGCGGTCAGGAACACCGCGGTGCCGGCGACGCGATCGGGCACGCGCTCCATGCGCTCCAGAAACTGCCGCAGCGGCAGGGCGCCCTCGCTGAGCTCCTGAGCAACGATGCGGCGGCCGCGGCGCCACGTCGTGATGGTGTAGTAGACCAGCCCGGCGACGAGCAGGGGCAGCCAGCCGCCGTCGGGGATCTTGAGCGCGTTCGCGATGAAGAAGGCGAGGTCCGGAATGGCGAGCAGGCCGAACACCAGGATGGCGGTCTGCCAGCGCCAGCGCCACACCAGGATCGCCACCGCAGAGGCGAGCGTGGCGTCGACCAGCATGGCGCCGGTTACGGCGAGTCCGTAGGCGCCGGCCAGGGCGCCAGAGGAGCCGAATCCGACCACCAGGGCGACCACGCCGCCCATCAGCAGCCAGTTGACCCGCGGGATGTAGATCTGGCCGATCGCCGTCTCGGACGTGTGCAGGATCTCCATGCGCGGCAGATAGCCCAACTGGATGGCCTGGCGGGTCAGCGAGAACACCCCGGTGATGACGGCCTGGGAAGCGATGATGGTGGCCAGCGTCGACAGGATGACCAGGGCGATAACGAAGTCTTGTGGCACCAGCTCGAAGAACACCTGATGAACGCTCCCGGGGTTGGCGATGATCATCGCCCCCTGTCCGAAGTAGTTCAGCAGCAGGCCGGGCATCACCAGCCCGAGCCAGGCCAGGCGGATCGGCCGGCGACCGAAATGGCCCATGTCGGCGTAGAGCGCTTCCGCGCCGGTCACGGCGAGCACGATCGACCCGAAAGCCCAGAAGATTCCGAGACCCTGATCGGCGATGACGCGGACGGCGTAGATCGGATTGACGGCCTCCAGCACCGCGGGATGCTTGGCGATCTGCCAGGCCCCCAGGGCGCCAAGCACGATGAACCAAACCAGCATCACGGGACCGAACATGCGGCCGACATCGGCCGTGCCTCGTGCCTGGAGCAGGAAGAGCCCGATCAGGATCACCAGGGAAAGCGGCACGACGAGCGGCGTAAGACCCGGCGCGACGGTCGACAGGCCCTCGACGGCGCCCATGACGGAAATTGCCGGCGTGATCATGGCGTCGCCGTAGAACAGCGCCAGTCCGATCACCGCCAGTACCGTGATGCCGCGCCGCACGCGCCGGTTCGTGCCGTTCAGCCCGCGCGTCGCCAGGGTGGCGAGGGCGAGCACCCCCCCTTCGCCGCGATTGTCGGCTCGCATGATGAGGGTGACGTACTTGACCGTGACCGTGAGCGTGATCGCCCAGAACGTCACCGACAGCACGCCAAGCACATGCTCGGGAGTCGGATCAAGCCCATGGCGGAACGATTCCCTCAGGGCGTAAAGGGGGCTGGTTCCGATATCGCCGAACACCACGCCCAAGGCGCCCACGACCAGCCCGGCGACGGCTCCGGCGTGAGGATCTCTCGAGGTCGCAAGCGGTTGAGGCGTGTTGTCGAGGGCCATGATGTCGAACGCCGCCAAGGCTGGCGGCGGCGCGACGATGTGCGCTCGTGTTCCGGGCCTGTCAACGCGCCAATTGCAGGGCTGTTGCGACGAATGCGCTTGACTTGTGGCCAGGGTCGGGGCGGCCTTGGCCCATGGACGACTATCCTGATGTCGGCGATCCGTGCCTGTACCGTGACGATACCTGGCGGCCCGCCTTCGACCGCCTGAGGCGGGACGATCCCGTCCACCGCCACGAGGAGAGCCCGTATGGCGCCTACTGGTCGGTGACGCGCTACGCCGACATCATGAAGGTCGAGCTCGACCATGCGACCTACTCGTCGGCCTCCGAGCTCGGCGGCATCCAGATCGCCGACCAGCCCAAGGGCCAGGAGCTACCCAACTTCATCCGCATGGATCCGCCGCGCCACACGGCCCAGCGCAAGACGGTCGCGCCGATCGTGGCGCCCTCCAACCTCGCCAACATGGAGGCGCTGATCCGCCAGCGCACCGCCGGCGTGCTCGACGGCCTGCCGCGCAACGCGCCGTTCGACTGGGTCGATCGCGTCTCGACCGAGCTCACCGCCATGATGCTGGCGACGCTGTTCGACTTCCCACAAGCCGAGCGGCGCAAGCTAACCTACTGGTCGGACGTCGCGATCGCCAACGTCGCCGACAAGGATGCCGTGGTGCACAGCGAAGCCGAGCGCCTGGCCGAGTTGCGGCAGATGGCCGAGATTATGGCGGCGCTGTGGAAGGAGCGCGCGGCGCGACCGCCGACCTTCGACCTGATCTCGATGATGGCCCATTCGGAAGCGACGCAGAACATGCCGCTCAACGAGTTCATCGGCACGTTCGGCCTGCTGATCGTCGGCGGCAACGACACCACGCGCAATTCGATGACCGGTGGCCTGATCGCCGCGCAGGAGAACCCGGCCGAGCTCGACAAGGTGCGGGCCGATGCCCGACTGCTCGACAACCTGGTGTCTGAGACCATCCGCTGGCAGACGCCGGTGATCCACATGCGGCGTACCGCGACCAGGGATGCCGAGCTTGCCGGACGGCGCATCGCGCGCGGCGACAAGGTGGTGATGTGGTACGTCTCGGGCAATCGCGATGAGACGGCGATCGACGAGCCGGACCGCTTCGTCATCGGCCGGCCGAGGCCGCGGCATCATCTGTCGTTCGGTGCCGGCATACACCGCTGCGTCGGCGACCGTCTGGCCGAGATGCAGCTCAGGATCCTGTGGGAAGAGATCCTGAAGCGCGATCTCGCGTTCGAGATCGTCGGCCCGCCGGTGCGCCTCTATTCCAACTTCATCCGTGGCATTCGCGCCCTGCCTGTGGTGATTCGAGGATAGGCGTCATGCTCTTCCTGGACCGCGGGCGTCTCGCCCGCTCATGATCTTCGTCTTCTGGACCGCGGGCGTCCCGCCCGCTCATGATCTTCGTCTTCTGGACCGCGGGCGTCTCGCCCGCTCATGATCTTCGTCTTCTGGACCGCGAGCGTCTCGCTCGCTCATGCTCATAGATCATGAGCGG
>NZ_JBFWZI010000073.1:0-23154 GCF_050185545.1 Reyranella sp.
ACGCTTACCCTTCCTCCAGACCACCGGGACCGATTACCTTTAAGCGTGGCCTCGACTACTTCCTCGCAATCGCTACTGGATGGGAACTCAGAGATGTGTCCACTCCGTAGCAGCTTCGCTGGGGAGGAGAATGACGGCACAAGATCGGAGAGTAGACTTTGGTCGACAAGCGGAGGCCCCTGCCCGGGGCCTGGGGCATCACCGCCCTGGTCTTCCTGTTCATGCTCATCAACTTCGCCGACAAGGCGGTGGTCGGCCTCTGCGCCAAGCCGATGATGGACGAGCTGAAGATGACGACCGAGCAGTTCGGCCTGCTCGGCTCCGCCTTCTTCCTGCTCTTCCCGGTCTCGGCGGTGGTGGTCGGCTTCGTCACCAATCGCATTCAGGCGCGCCACGCGCTGCTCGCCATGGCCGTGCTGTGGTCGCTGATCCAGTTTCCCATGCTGAGCACCGTCGCGTTCGATGTCCCGCTCGCCAGCCGCATCGTGCTCGGCGTAGCCGAGGGGCCGGCCTATGCGGTGGCCATGCATGCCATCGACAAGTGGTATCCCAACGCGCTGCGCGGGCTGCCGACGGCATCGTCGCCCAGGAATCGTCGATCGGCGCAATCGTTGCCGTGCCGATTCTGAACTGGATCATCGTCATCATTCCTGGCACTGGGCCTTCGGCGCACTGGGGATCGCCGGCCTCGCCTGGGCCGTGCTGTGAGCGCTGTTCGGGCGCGAAGGAACCTTGGTCGACGAGTCGCACGGTGAATGGGCGGCGGATGCGGCGAGCCTGCCGGGCGGCGCGATCTCATATCGTCGTCGTCTCCTCTGCCCGAGCATCGTGGCGGTGTGTTGCGTTGGATTCGCCTGCTACTGGGGCCTGTCCCTTGGACTGACCTGGTTCACGTCCTACCTCGTCGACGGTCTTGGATTCAGCCAAACCGTCGGCGGTGACCTTAGCGTGCTGCCGTGGCTCGCCGGCATGGTCGTCGTCCTGGCTGGTGCTCGCCATCGTGAATTCGATCATCATCCTGGGCGGCGTCGGGGCACCTCTGGTCATGGGTGGCGTCGTCCAGACGGCCGCCACGCACCTTGCCGGCTACGATCACGGCTTCGTCATCCTGGGCTGCCTGCTGCTCGTGGGAAGCCTGATCGGCATGATCTTCATCCATCCCGAGGCCGATCGGCAGAAACTCGCCAGACACGCCGTCGCCGCAGGGGCCGTGGAGGCGAGCCGGCTCTGATCGATCCTGTGCTTGCACGATTTCCCGCGCTCCTGTCTCATGGCCCGCAATCGGGGAGCAACGCCCAAGTGACCAGTCAGGATCGGCCCCTCAAGGGGGCCTGGGGCATGACCGCCCTGCTCTTTCTCTTCATGCTGATCAACTTCGCCGACAAGGTCGTGGTCGGGCTCGCCGCCCAGCCGATCATTGCCGATCTGAAGCTCTCCCCCGAGCAGTTCGGCCTGATCGGATCGTCCTTCTTCTTCCTGTTCGCCATCTCGGCGGTGGTGGTGGGCTTCATCACCAATCGCGTGCAGACGCGCTGGACGCTGCTCGTCATGGCGATCATCTGGTCGGTCGCCCAGTTCCCGATGGTGGGCATGGTGAGCCTCGAGGTGCTGATCGCCTGTCGCATCGTCCTGGGTGCCGGCGAAGGGCCCGCCGGCCCGACTGCCACGCACGCGATCTACAAATGGTTTCCCGATTCGCTGCGCGGCATGCCGACCGCCATCATCGCCCAGGGATCGGCGCTCGGCGTGATCGTGGCCGTGCCGGCGCTCAACTACATCATCATCCACTACTCCTGGCACTGGGCATTCGGCGCTCTCGGCATCGTCGGGCTGTTGTGGGCGGTGCTGTGGCTGGTCTTCGGCCGCGAGGGCACCTTGGTCGACCCGCCGGTCGGCGACGGCGCCCGCGGCGGGCTCGAGCACGTGCCCTACCGCTACTTGCTGACCTGCCCCAGCATCATCGCGGTGTGCTGCGCCGGGTTCGCCAGCTACTGGGGCCTGGCCCTCGGCCTCACCTGGTTCACCTCCTACCTGGTCCAGGGGCTCGGCTACAGCCAGGAGGTCGGCGGCAATCTCACCATCCTGCCGTGGATCTTCGGCATGTTCGTCGTGCTGGGCGGCGGCGCCATCTCGCAGCGGCTGAAGAGGAGCGGCGCCTCGAGCCGGGCCAGCCGCGGCATTTTCGCCTCCCTCACCGTGATCCTGGGCGGCTGCCTCCTGCCCTTCGTCGGCAGCATGCCGACGCCCGGACTGAAGCTCGCCACCCTGGTCGTCGGCGCGGCGGTCGGCAGCACGATCTACGTCGTCATCCCGATTATCGTGAGCGAGCTCACGCCGCAGCCGCAACGCGCCGCCATGCTCGCCATCACGACCTCCTTCGTCACCCTGGCCGGCGTGACCGCGCCGCTCGCGATGGGCGCGGTGGTGCAGAGCGCGGTGACGCCGATGCTGGGCTACGAGCGCGGCTACGTAATTCTCGGGTTGCTGCTCCTGGCCGGCGGCCTTGTCGGCCTGCTGTTCATCCGGCCGGAGGCCGACCGGAGGCGGCTGGCGGCACACGCCGTCGCCCTGCCGTCCCTGCAGCCGGCGCGCGCCTGACGAGGGAGAGTGGCGAGCACCATGCGTGATGTCGCCTGTGCAGCTCACAGGGAACGGTCGTAGGCGCTAACCTGACTTTTCCTATCGATATCGCCTCATTGCTGGGAGCGCGCCACTCCGATGGCGCTTATGGGATATGTGATCACCAAGAAGAGCGCCATCGGAGTAGCGCGCTCCCGGCAATGACCTTCAGCCGGCGACCTGCTTTATGCGGGCAATCAGCTCGTCGACCGCGTTGTCGACCGGAACCTTCTCGTTGACCACGCGGTTCATCGCCTTCGCCCACACGTTCTCGCTGTTGAGAATCGTGAACCGGTAGTTCCTGGTGAACTCGAAGGGCAGCGTGCCGACCTTGAACTGCTCGTAGACCGCCTTGCGATGCTTGTCGGCCTGCCAGAATGGGCTCTCCTGGCCGGCCTTGCTCACCGGGAACCAGCGGCCCAGCCCACCCTCGATGTAGGGACGGAGGTTCTTCTCCTCGAGCATGAACCCGAGAAACTCGCGCGCCCGCGCCTTGTTTCTCGAACCTTCGAAGATCACGCCGACCTTCACCGTGGTTCGCTGGACCATCGGCGAGCCGTCGGGCTTCCGAGGGAAGCCCGCGGTGGCGATCAGCTCGTCGTAGGCCTTGCGGCCGGCAGCGCGCTGCTCGCCGGTCAGGGCCGGGTTGTTGGCGTCGTCGAGCCACTTGGCGGCGATCGAAATCGTGTAGTTGTGCGTCATCACGGTCGTGCGCTTGTGAAAAGCGGCGTTGTTGTCGGGATCCCTCCACGTCGTCGATGACGGCGGCGAACAACCCTTCGCGTAAATGTCGGTATAGTCCTTGAGCGCGGCGATGAGCCCTTCGCGCACCTTCGGATCGTCGACCAGCAGCTTGCCCGACTCGTCGACCAGCCTGACGTTGTAGGCGTCGACCCAGCTCAGGAACGACAGGAACGAGTCGGTCGATTCGACGCCCATCGGGTGCCCGATGCCGTAGACACGCTGGCCGGTCGCCTTGCGGATCGCCGGCTGCACCTTGTCGCACCAGAAGGACCAGTACTCCTTCCACGTGCCGGGAATGTCGTTCTCCTTGAACCCCGCGCGGCCCAGCATGTCCTTCCAGTACTGGATGTGCTGGGTCTGCTGCTTGAGCGCGAAGCCGTAGTAGGCCCTCTTCTTCGCTTTGTCATTGTACAGGTAGGCGGTCTCGATGGTGACCGGCGCGAAGCGATCCTTGATCGGGCCGATGACATCCGAGATGTCCTCGAGCTTGCCATCGAACGCCCACCTGCCCGCGGTCTGCACGTCGTACGTGTCGGAATAGGCGATGTCCGGCGGCGTACCGGCATCGAGCGCGGCTTCCGACCTCGAGTTCATGTCCTGGATGGCGTGCTGCGTCAGCTCGACCTTCACCCCGGTCCGGGCTTCGTACCTCTTGATGGCGGCATGAAGCGCGTCGTCCTCGGACTTGTAGAAGCCCTTCACCCACCAGACCGTGAGCGTCTCCTGGGCAAGGCTCGGCATGCCGGACAGGGCAATCGCCGATGCCGCAACGGCAGCCAATATGCGGCGTCTCATCGTTCCCTCTTGGAAAGAGGCCATTCTCCTACGAAAATCGCGGTGGGTACCGCCCCGACTTTCTCAGCGTCGTGGTGCGCGCCGGGCGTGCTGGATGTCTCCCCGGGACTTCAGGCGCGCACGGATATCAGCCGCCCCCGCGGGAGTCGAGGAAAGTCCGCAGCAGACTCGCGCACTGCGCCGCGTGCGAATAAGTCAGTCCGTGGCGGGCATGGCCGATCACGTTGAGCTCGGCGTCGGGCAGCAACCGGTGCAACTCCGCCATGACCGGCACGGGGATGAACGGGCTGCCGTCTGGGTGCAGCAGAAGCGTCGGGCAACGGATGTGCTCGAGGCGTGTCGATAGATCGGTGCCGACCAGTAGCGCGAGGGCATTGAGGATCGACTCGCGCGGCCATTTCTCCTGCTGGCGCGCAAACCAAGCGAGCCGCTCGGGCGACAGCGCGCCGTCATGGAAGCGCCCGGGCAGGAAAGCATCGGACCAGGCTTTCACGCCACCGCCGTCGAGCTGGCTCCGCCACGCCTCGACGCTGCGGATGGATGCACCGAGATGGGCGCCGTTGCTGACGGTGAGGGTGACGATGCGGTCCGGCCGGGCGATCGCGGCAGCCAGCGCGATCGTGCCGCCGATCGATTCGCCGACGAGATGGAACCGCTGCAATCCCGCCGCGTCGGCGACGGCGAACACATCGTCGACCAGGAGATCGAGCGACCAGGCGAAGTCGGGCTCGGGAATATGCGATCGCCCGCAACCGCGCATGTCGAAGGTGACCAGGCGATAGGCATCGCCCAGCGCCGGCACCCAACCCGCCCACAGGGCGGCACTGGCGCCGATCCCGTGATGGAACAGGATCGCCGGGCGCGACTCGCGCCACGGCGCGACGTGATCGACGACGTCGTAATGAAGGGAACCGTGCCTGGTTGAAGCGAGCATCCGACTGTGCTCTTCCGGACCGCGGGCATCTCGCCCGCTCATGACCCATGAGAAGAGAAGAGCGGGCGGGACGCCCGCGGTCCGGAAGACTCTAATCCGCGCGCATGCCGGCGGACTGGATGACGTCGGCCCACTTCTTGCGATCCGCCACGATCATCGCCTTGAGGTCGGCCGGCGTGCCGATCAGCACCTCCATGCCGTTATCGGTGTAGCGCTTCTGCAGGTCCGACTTGGCGCTCGCCACGCGCAGCGCCTTGTTCCACAGCTCGCCGAGATCGGCCGGCAGGGCGCGCGGGCCGAACACGGCGAACCAGTTCACAACCTCGTAGCCCGGCAGCCATTGCGAGATCAGCGGCAGGTTGGGGAACTTCGGCGCCGCCTTGGGCCCGCCGAAAGCGATGGGTATCAGCCCGCCGCCGCCGATCTGCCCCAGGAACTCAGGCATGTTGCCGAACATCACGTCGCAATTGCCGGCGACGATGTCCTGGATGGCCGGCGCGCCGCCGCGATAGGGCACGTGGAGGAGATTGACGCCGGCCAGCTTCTTGAACAGCTCGCCCGCGAGGTGCTGCGACGTGCCGTTTCCGGCCGATGCGTAAGTGATCTTGCCGGGGTTCTTCTTTGCCTGCTCGATCAGCTCGGGCACGGTGCGGAACGGCACGTGCTTGCCGTACACCAGGATGTTGGGAACATTGGCGACGCTGGCGATCGGCGTCAGGTCGGTGTCGACATTGATCGGCAACTTCTGGCCCGGCATCACCGGCGCCACGCACATCGCCGCCATCGCGGCCAACCCGATGGTCCGCCCATCCGGCGTGGCATTGGCGACGGTCTCGTTGGCGATGAAGCCCGACGCGCCCGACTTGCTCTCGACGATGACGTTGTGGCCGATCTCCGATTTGACGGCCTCGGCCAGAAGGCGGCACAGCAGGTCGGCATTGCCGCCCGGCGGAAAGCCGCAGAAGAACCGGACATCGCCGCTGACCTTCTGCGCCAGAACCTGCGGAGCCGACAACAGGCCGGCGGCCGCGACGCTACCACTCATGAACTTTCTACGCTGCATTCGATTGCCTCCGTGAGCACGCGGAGCATAGCATGCTCCGATATGCCCATGCTCACCCGTCGTGGCCTGGCGGCCGGCCTCACCGCCCTTCCCTTCGTCAACACTCGCGCGCAGGAAGTGGATTTTCCTGATCGCCCCTTGCGCCTCGTCGTCGGCTTTCCGCCTGGCGGCCCGAACGATCTTCTGGCGCGGGTCCTGGCCCCGGGCATCGGCGAGCGGCTGAAGCGCTCTGTGGTGGTCGAGAACCGGGCGGGCGCCAACGGCGAGATCGCCGCCGCCTCGGTTGCCAAGGCGCCAGCCGACGGCAGCGTGTTCATGCTGGCGTCGAACGGCTCGACGACGGTCGCCGCCGCGCTCAACCGCAACCTGCCCTACGATGTACGGACGGATTTTGCCGCGGTGGCGCCGGTCGGCATCAACCCGATGCTGCTGGTCGTGCGCAACGACCTGCCGGCCAAGGACATCGCCGGGCTGCTCGCCCTGGCGCGCGCCCAGCCGGGCAAGCTCAACGGCGCCTCGGCTGGCGCCGGCGGCGCCACCCATCTCGCGCTCGAGCTGTTCAAGGCGCTGGGCAAGGTCGACATCGTGCACGTCCCCTACAAGGGCGGCGGGCCGGCGATGGCCGACCTGATGGCCGGCCTGGTCGACCTGTATTTCGGCGGCCTGTCGACGGCGCTGCCGCACGTCAAGGCAGGCAAGATGCGGGCGCTCGGCCAGACCTCGACGATGCGCTCGAGGGCGGCCATGGACATTCCGACCATCGCCGAGGCCGGCCTGCCCGGCTACGAGGCGGCAATCTCCTACGGCATCTTCCTGCCGGTGGCGTCCTCGCCGGCCCTGGTCAACCGCCTGCATGCCGCGATCGACGGCACGATCCGTTCGCCCGACGTAGCGAGAAAGTTCACCGAGCTCGGCGCCGACCCGCAGTTCGGGACGCCGGCCGAGTTCGCGGCCTACGTCGCCGCCGACCTCGCGAAGTGGGCGGCACTCGCCAGGCAGGCAGGCCTCAAGGTCGACTAACTGTGGCGTCGTCTGGGCATTCGCGAATGGTAAAGATGCCGTCGGCTCAACCGAAGCCGAGCGAAGCGAGGCGCAGTGGAGGGACCTTATCTCGTTGCAGCATCTACAAGAAAGGTCCCTCGACTGCGCCGCCGATGGCGCTGTAAACAGTGCCGAATCGGGCGGCTCCGCTCGGGATGACGGTATTTTGCCATAGACGAGCACCCCGGCCGCGCCGACTATGGCTGCTGCCAGGTACATGACCGGTCAGCCCATTCAACCGGCCCGCCAGGTCCTCCGATCTGAAGTGCTTCGGGCTACTTGACCGACGAGAAGGCGGTCGGCGCCAGGAACTGGTTCGAGACGTTGGCCACGATGGCACCGTCCTTCTCGGTCTCGGCACGCTTGGCCAGCCATTCGGGATCGGCGGCGAAGGCGTTCCACTTCTTCTCGCGGTCGGCGAGAGATTCCCAGGCCAGCAGGTAGTAGAGTTCCTGGTTGGACTCGCCCACCAGCGTGGTCCAGAAGCCGGCCTGCTTGATGCCATGGCGCTCCCAGATCTTGAGCGTGATCGTGTTGAAGCGGTTGAGCAGCGCCGGCAGACGGCCGGGCACGCACTTGTAGACACGCAGCTCGTAGATCATTTTCCCCTCCGGTTTTCAGGAACTAGAATCCGCCGTCGAAGCGCGGCACGAAGCCGTCACCCTTGTGGTCGACGTGGCAGGTGAACGGCGCGCCGAAATGGCAGGGCATCAGGCGGGCTCCGGTTCCGGCGCAATGCTCGAGAGCCTCGCGCCGGCTCTTGCGCGCGCCGACGGCCTCGGCACAGGCGAAGCTGTTCCATTCCGGATGATAGACCTGCAGGGCATGGTGCAGGATGTCACCGCTGAACAGAGCTTTCTCGCCGCGCGATTCGAGCTTGATGGCGATGGTCCCGGGCGTGTGGCCGGGCGCCGGGGTGATCTCCATGTTCTCGTCGAGCCGCGCCGCACCATCGACCATCTGGGTGAGCCCGGCCTCGACGACCGGCAGCACCGAATCGCGGAATGAGCCGGCGTTGGCCGGCGCGGTCTTCGGATCGCTGTCGACCTTCAGGTAGTGATCGTAGTCGGTGCGGCTGAACACATACCTGGCGTTCCTGAAGGTCGGCACCCACTTGCCATTCTCGAGCCGGGTGTTCCAGCCGACGTGGTCGACATGCAAGTGCGTGCACATCACCATGTCGACCTGGTCGGGCTCGACACCGGCCTCCTTCAGCCGCTCGAGATACTTGCTCTCCATCAGGTGCCATTTGGGCCGATGGGGGCGCGACTTGTGATTGCCGACGCAGGTGTCGATCAGGATCCGCTTGCCGCCGATCGTCAGCAGCCAGCTGTGCACGCTGAGCTTCAGGGAATTCGAGGCTTCCTCGTAATGGGCCGGCATCAGCCAGTCGCGATGGCGCTGCACCACCTCCGGCTTCCAGTCCGGGAAGAACATCTTGGCGTCGAAGTTCGGCTCGTAGGACTCTTCAACGCGCCGCACCGTGGCGGCTCCCACCTTCACCTCGACCATGACTTCCTCCCGATCGCCGGCAGATTAGCCTTGGCCGGCGGCCGGCGGGAAGTCCGTCGTTTCGCTCAGACGCATGTCCGCGTTGGTGGAACCGCAAGCGGCCCCATTCGCCGCGCCTCTAGAACGGCAGGCGGCGCGCCTCGAGACGCTCGAGATGGCGATGCGCGAACACCGCGACGATCGCCGAGGCGATCGGCATCAGCGGCAGCAAGACGATGAAATGAATGCCGAGCTGGCGCGGATCGAACGTGTCGGGCACCAGCATGCCGACGGCGACCGTCACGATGAAGAACATGACCGCGAAGACCAGCCCGCTCGCGCCGCCCATCATCGCCGCGACGGTCGCGTTGGTGGCAATGTGAAAGCCGATGTAATAGCTCAAAGAGAATGCGGCGGCACAAGCGACCAACGCCGTAATGCTCTCCATCGAACGCCTCCAATACGCTCTCGACTCGGAAGAATAATGAATTGAAACTGTTTCACTGTGGCGTAGATCACGCAGCCCTGAAATCAACAAAAACGCATGACTCAACGAGACTTTACCTGGCTTTCCGCAGTCGAACTCCAAATACTTTACGCCCGTGGAGAAGCCTCCCCGGTCGAAGTTCTCGAAACATTCCTGGCACGGGCACGCGCCCTGCAGCCCCATCTCAATGCGCTTGTCCTGGTCGACGAGGCGGCCGCGCGAGCTGCCGCCAGGGCATCGGAAGCGCGCTGGCGGAGCGGCACCCCGCTGTCGATCTTCGATGGCGTCCCGACCACCATCAAGGACACGACGCCGGTCAAGGGCTGGCCGACCCGCAACGGTTCGCACGCCACCGACGAAACGCCGGCGGCGGAAAGCGCCCCGGTCGTCGACCGGCTGCAACGCGCCGGCATGGTCGTACTCGGCAAGTCGACGACCCCGGAATTCGGCTGGAAGGCGCTCACCGACTCGCCCCTGCAGGGCACGACCCGCAGCCCGTGGAACCTCAAGCACACGCCCGGCGGCTCGTCGGGCGGCGCCTCGGCGCTCACCGCAGCGGGCATCAACCCGTTCAATCACGGCAATGACGGCGGCGGTTCGATCCGCATTCCCGCGGCCCATACCGGGCTGGTCGGCCTGAAGCCGTCCTTCGGCCGCATCCCGCAGCATCCGGCCGATGCGCCCTTCGCCGACGTCGTCTCCCAGGGTGTGCTGGCGCGCAGCGTTCTCGATTCCGCACTCGCCCTCAATCTGCTGGCCGGCCCCGACCCGCGCGACTGGCGTTCGCTGCCGGCCGACCCGCGCGACTATTCGATCGGATTGGAAGACGGCGTGCGCGGGTTGAAGCTCGGCCTCAGCCTCGATCTCGGCCAAGTCGAAGCCGATCCCGAGGTCCGCGCGCTGGCCGCCGCCGCGGCACGGCGGTTCGAGCAACTGGGCGCCGTGGTCGAGGACGTCGGCCCGTTGATCGACCCGCTACGCCAGTCATTCGAACCGTTGTGGATCGGCAGCTTCGCGACGCGCCTGCGCCTGATCCCGACGCAGCTTCACGACAAGCTCGACCCCGGCTTCCGCGCCGCCGCCGAGAAGGGCCTGGCGATCACGCTTGCCGACTACGCCAGAGCCTACGAGGCCAGGAGCAAGCTCGCCCGCGACATGGCGCTGTGGCACCAGAAGTATGACCTGCTGCTGGCGCCGGTGACCCCGACCGCTGCGCCGCAGGTCGACACGCTCTACAACTCTGAGGCGTTCCCGCGCTGGACCAAAGGCGCGCCCTACACGCTGCCCTTCAACCTGACCGGCCAGCCGGCGGCGTCGATGCCGGCCGGCCTCACCGCCGCCGGCCTGCCGGTCGGCTTGCAGATTGTCGGCCCCGCCCGCGCCGATGCCCTCGTGCTGCGCGCGATGCGCGCCTATGAAAGCGCGTCGGGATGGACGTGGCCGCAGGCGAAGGTGGTGGAGACGCTGGGGCGGTTGAGTGTGACCTAGGCACCGTGCTCATGATCATGCGCTGGGAGCGCGCCACTCCTGTGGCGCTCATGACTCTTCCTTGGACCGCGGGCATCTAGCCCGCTCATGGCTCATGAGAAGAGCGGGCGAGACGCCCGCGGTCCAAATGAACAGCATGAGCGCCACAGGAGTGGCGCGCTCCCGGCAATGACCCCTCCGTCGGCATAAGACGCCTCCTCCCCGGCGAAGCTGGGGAGGAGGACCCGAGCTCAATCCAGATCCATGCCGTCCATGCCGGCGTTCTTGCGCGCCTTGCGCGCGAGCTCGGTCAGCACCTTGCCGGCCTGGTGGGGATCCATGACCTGCTCGGCGGTCGGCCCCTTGTGCCAGCCCTCCGCGACGGCGAACTGGCCATTGCCGGCCTGGAACACGCGTCCGGTGATCTCGCGGCTGTCCTCGCTCACCAGCCAGGTCGCCACCGGGGCGATCCAGCGCGGATCGCGACGCTTCTTGTCCTCCTCGCTGTACTCGCGCAGATCCTCGGTCATGCGCGTGAAGGCCGACGGCGAGATCGAGTTCACCGTAATGCCGTAGCGACCGAGCTCGCGCGCGGCGATGATCGTGAACGCGGCAATGGCAGCTTTCGCCGCGCCGTAGTTGGTCTGACCGATGTTGCCGTAGATTCCCGACACCGAGGTCGTCGTGACGATGCGCGCATCGACCGGGCCGCCCTTCACCTTGGCCTGGTCGCGCCAGTAGGCGGCGGCGTGGCGCGCCGGCGCGAAGGTGCCCTTGAGATGCACCTTGATGACGGCATCCCATTCGTCCTCGGTCATGTTGACCAGCATGCGATCGCGCAGGATGCCGGCATTGAGCACCACGGCATCGAGCTTGCCGAAAGCCGAGATCGCCTGGTCGATCATGCGCTTGGCGCCGTTCCAGTCCGACACGTCGTCGCCGTTGGCTACGGCCTCACCGCCCTTGGCCTTGATCTCGTTGACGACTTGCTGGGCGGGGCCGACATCGTGGCCCTTGCCGGCCCGATCGCCGCCCAGATCGTTCACCACGACCTTGGCGCCGTGCTCCGCCAGCATCAGGCAATGCTCGCGGCCGACCCCGCGTGCGCCGCCGGTCACGATCGCCACTCTGCCTTCGCACAATCTTGCCATTGCTCCCTCCCGTTTCTGGTGTGTCTGGCCGTGTCGTCCTGGGCTAGTCTAGCGGCACACCCGGGAGGATCGCCATGGACACTCTGCCGCTCGTTGCCCCTGAACAGGTCGGCCTTTCCGCAACGCGGCTCGATCGCGTGCGCAAATGGATGCATCGCTGGGTCGACAGCGGCCGCCTTGCCGGCATGGTGACAGTCGTCATGCGTCGCGGCGAGCTCGCCTTCGCCGAGACGGTCGGCAAGGCCGACATCGAGCGCAACCGGCCGATGCGGCCGGACACGATCTTCCGCTTCTACTCGATGACCAAGCCGCTCACCTCGACGGCGATCATGATGCTCTACGAGGAGGGCCACTTTCAGCTCGACGATCCGATCTCGAGATTCATCCCGGCGTTCGCCAATCCGCGGGTCTATGCCGGCGGCAGCCGCGGCAAGATCGACTCGGTCCCGGCCGAGCGCGAGATCACTTTTCGCGATCTGCTGACCCACACTTCAGGCCTGACCTACGGCTTCATGGAGAGCAACCCGGTCGATGCGCTCTACCGGTCCAAGACCAGCGGCGTCGACTTCCAGACCGCCGATACCAGCCTGAAGGATCTCGTCGAGCGGCTCGGGACCTTCCCGCTGATCGCCCAGCCCGGCAAGGCGTGGAACTACAGCGTCGCCACCGACGTGCTGGGCTACCTTGTCGAGGCCATCTCCGGCCAGCCCTTCCAGACCTACCTCAAGGAGAAGGTGCTGGCGCCGCTCGGCATGGTCGACACCGACTTCCACGTGCCGGCCGACAAGCACGAGCGCTTCGCCGCCAACTACCAGGCCGGCGCCGGCGGCAAGCTCGAGCTGATCGACGATCCGGGCAAGAGCAAGTACCTGGCGCCGCGCCGCGTCAACTCGGGCGGTGGCGGACTGGTGTCAACGGCGTCCGACTACCTGCGCTTCTGCAAGATGATGCTGAACAAGGGCGAGCTCGACGGCGTGCGCCTGCTCGGCCGCAAGACGGTCGAGCTCATGACCATGAACCATCTCAAGGGCGACATGGCCGACATGGGCATGCCGCGCTTCTCCGAGTCGACCTACTACGGCGTGGGCTTCGGCCTCGGCTTCTCGGTGATGATCGATCCCGCCAAGGCGCACATCCTGGGAACACCCGGCGAGTACGCCTGGGGTGGCGCCGCCTCGACGGCCTTCTGGTGCGACCCCAAGGAGGACATGGCGGTGATCCTGCTGACCCAGCTCATGCCGTCCTCGACCTATCCGATCCGCCGCGAGCTGCGCGTGCTCACCTACCAGGCGATCGTCGACTGAGGCCTGCCATGCGCAACACCGGCCCCATCAAGGTCACCAGGCTGCATCCGCTGTTCGGGGCCGAGATCACCGGCATCGACATCACGCGGCCGCTGTCGGCGCGCGAATTCGGGCCGATCCGCGCCGCGTTCGAGGAGCACTCCGTCCTGCTGTTCCGCGACCAGCCGATGGATGACGAGAAGCAGATCGCGTTCAGCGAGAACTTCGGACCGCTGGAGACGACCGGCAGCGCCAATCCGGCTGCCGGGACCAAGTTCCAGCGCCAGTCCAATCTCGACATCCTGACCGGCGAGCCGATCCCGCCGGACGACATGCGCATGATCTACCAGAAGGCCAACTACTTCTGGCACTCGGACTCCTCGTTCAAGCGCGTCCCGTCGCTGTGCTCGATCCTCACGGCGCGCATCTGCCCGCCCGAGGGCGGCAACACCGAGTTCCTGTCCATGCGCGCGGCATGGAACGCGCTGCCCCCGGCCTTGCAGGCGACGATCGAGCCGCTGATCGCCGAGCACGCTCTCGAATACTCGCGCAATCGCGTGCAGAAGGGCATCCTGAGCGCCAAGGCGCTGGCCGAGCTGCCGCCGGTCAAGCAGCGGCTGTTCCAGGACAACCCGGTCAACGGCCGCCGCGCGCTCTACATCGGGGCCCACGCCGGCTTCATCGTCGGCTGGCCCAGGGCGACCGGCGAGGCCCTGCTCCACGAGCTCACGCAGCGCGCCGACCAGCCGGAGTTCCGGCTGTCGCATGCCTGGCGCGAGGGCGACGTGATCGTGTGGGACAATCGCGCCGTGCTGCACCGCGCCACCTACTACGACACGGTCAAGTACAAGCGCTTCATGCAGCGCACCACGATCGGCGGAGACGTGATGACGGTGCCTCAATAGGCATGGCCCACGCACCCCGGGCAGCCCCCTCGACGCCCGACGGAATGCCCGCGGGCTGGCCGCGCCGGTTCGCGGTGGCGACGATCACCATCGGGCTGATGATGTCGGTGCTCAGCAACTCGATGACCAACCTGGCGCTGCCCTACATCGCCCAGGATCTCGACATCTCCGCCGAAAGCTCGATCTGGATCGTCAATGCGACCCAGATCGCGCTGATCGTCTCGCTGCTGCCGGTGGCGGCGCTGGCCGACATCGTGGGCTATCGCCACATCTATCGCTTCGGGCTGGTGCTGTTCTCGCTGGCCTCGATCGGCTGCGCCTTCGCGCCATCGCTGTCCTGGCTGCTGCTGGGACGCACGGTCCAGGGCCTGGGCGGGGCCGCCATCATGTCGGTCCAGCCGGCATTGGTGCGGGCGATCTATCCGCGAAGCATGCTGGGCCGCGGCCTGGGCTTCAACACCACCGTGGTCGCCACCTCGCTGGCGGCCGGTCCGTCGATCGGCGCGGCGCTGCTGTCGATCACCTCCTGGCCGATCCTGTTCGCCGCCTACGTGCCGCTCGGCATCGTTTCCTTCCTGCTGTCCGAGCGCTACCTGCCGCACACCACGCATACCCATCGGCCGTTCGACGTGATCTCGGCGGTGCTGTCGGGCGCCACGTTCGGGCTGCTGATCTTCGGCATCGACGGCATGGGACATGGCCATGCGCGCATCGTCATCGTGACGGAGCTGCTGCTGGCTGCGGTGCTCGGCACCCTGTTCGTCTGGCGCCAGAGGAAACTCGCCGACCCGATGATGCCGGTCGAGGTGTTCAAGCGGCCGATCTTCTCGCTGTCGATCTCGGCCGCGACCTGCACCTTCACCGCCCAGGGCCTCGCCTTCGTCAGCCTGCCGTTCTTCTTCCATACCGTGCTGGGAAGAAGCGCCACCGACACCGGCATCCTGCTCACGGCCTGGCCCTTGGCGCTGGCCGGCATCGCACCGCTGGCCGGCCGCCTCGCCGATCGCCATCATCCGGGTCTCCTGGGTGCCATCGGCCTTACCAGCATGACCACCGGCCTGCTGCTGACGGCGCTGCTGCCGACCGATCCGTCGAGCGTCGACATCATGTGGCGCCTGGTGCTGTGCGGCGCCGGCTTCGGCATGTTCTCCGCACCCAACAACCGCCTGATGATGAGCGCCGTGCCACGCGAGCGGAGCGGCAGCGCTGGCGGCATCATCGCCACCGCGCGTACGCTGGGACAGACCATGGGCGCCGCCCTGGTCGCCGTGATGTTTGGCCTGTTCGACTTCTCCAGCGGCGGCAGCGCCGCCGCCGACGCCGCCCGTGCCGCCATCTGGCTGGGTGCCGGCTTCGCCGGCACCGCCCTGGTGATCGGGAGCCTCAGGCTGCGATTGTAAGGGCTTCTGCTGGGAGCGCGCCACTCCGATGGCGCTCATGGGATTTGTGATCGACAAGATGAGCGCCATCGGAGTGGCGCGCTCCCGGCCATGACCGTGACCCCTCCGCCCCGTATGACGGCCACCTGATTACGGGGGAGACCCCCAGGACGTCGGCGCTCACCACGATGCTGAGAAAAAGGCGGCGATGCGCGGAGGAAGCTCATGGCCGGGAGTGCGCCACTACGAGGCGCTCATGCGGACCGCGGGCGTCCCGCCCGCTCATGATTCAAATCATGAGCGGGTGGGACGCCCGCGGTCCAAAAGACCATGAGGCGCCACGGAGTGGGGCGCTCCCGGCGCGCTTCTCATAGGAGGAAAGTAAGAAGTGCCCGCTCCTTGTCACGCCGACTGGCGCAGCGCGTCCGCGGCCGGGCTCGCCTCCTTGTCGATCAGCTCGGCCATCAGCTGCCGGAATTGATTGAGCGGGCCGTCGGCCGAAGTCGCCAGCATGCGCGGCTGCGGCGTGAGATCGATCACGCGCTGCTGCGCCTCGATCATGGCGTTGTCCTCGTTGAAGGCACGGCGGAACAGGTCGATCTGGGCGTCGGCCTGCTGGTCGTTGGCGCGTGCCCGGTCGAGACAGCTCGAGAAGTAGTAGATCGATTCCTTCTCCGCGATCGGCGTGATCGCCTGGCTGGTCAACGAGGTCCAGAACGGCGCATGCGAGTCGTCCGGCGCCTCCATGTTGCAGGCTGCGGCCGTGCCCGGGCGATAGAACTTGCTGGTGAGCAGAAAGACGCCGGGCACCATGTAATCGTAGGACTGCCAGCTGTCGGTACGGGTGCCGGGCGGCTCGCCGATGTAAGGCGCCACCGGATTGTCGACGACCCAACGCGCAATCCGCAGGCCGCGCTCCAGGCGCGTGGCGCGCGGCCGGCTGTTGCCCCACGACATGCTGCCGCGTCCCAGCGTTTTGGCGTGGACATAGCTGAGATGAGAGAGGTCGAGAAGGTTGTCGTTGATCAGCTCGTAGCTCGCCTTGTAGGCGAGCTCGCCGGTGCGCATGATCCAGGCATCGTCATGCCCGAGTGCCGACGGGATCAGCGCCGGATCGGCCAACGCCGGATCGCCCATCCACAGCCAGATCCAGCAATCGCGCTCGACCACCGGATAGGCGCGCACGCCAGCCCGGCCGGGAATGAAGGACTGGCCCGGAATGTCGATGCACTTGCCCGACGGCGCGAACTTGAGCCCGTGATAGAGGCAGCGCAGGTCGTCGCCTTCCAGCCGCCCGCGCGACAGCGGCGCCAGCCGATGGCAGCAGCGATCCTCGAGGGCGACGACCGAGCCATCGGCCTTGCGATAGAACACGATCGGCTCGGCCAGCATGGTGCGCGCGACCAGCGCGTCCCCGGCAAGCTGATGGCTCCAACCCGCCACGTACCAGCAATTGCGCAGGAACATCGCGACCTCCCTTTGGCCGTCTCCGCGACCGAGCCCGAATGCTGTCGACGACTGATTGACTTGTCAACGAGGTTGCTGCCCATGCATCTGGCGGAACAGCGACGGTGCCATGCCGAAGCGCCGCTCGAACGCCTGGCCGAAACGGGCGGGCGACGACAGACCGATCTTGCCGGCTATGGCCTTCAACGGCAGGTCGCCGGCCAGCAGCGTGCGCGCCGCGTCGAGGCGCAGGCTCTCGACGAAGTGCGCCGGCGTCTTGCCGGTCGCCTCGGTGAACTTGCGATAGAAGCTTCGCTCCGACAGGCCGGCGCGCGCCGCCAGCTCGGGCACGTCGAGTCTGCGGTCGAGATGCGCCTGCATCCATTCGATCAGCTCGGCGAACGGCGCTTCGGTGGCCGTCTGCGCCTGCAGCAGTGGGCTGAATTGCGACTGGTAGCCGGGTCGCCTGGCATAGAGCACGAAGTGGCGCGCGATCAGGTTGGCGAGCGCCGGACCGAGATCCGCCTCGACCAGCGCCAGCGCCATGTCGATGCCGGTCGTGACTCCGGCCGAGGTCCACACCTTGCCGTCGACGACGTAAAGAGATTCGGCATCGACCTCGAGGGCCGGAAACCCCTGCGCGAGACGCTCGCAGCTCGCCCAGTGCGTGGCCACCCGGCGGCCGTCGAGCAGGCCCGCCGCCGCCAGGACGAAGGCGCCGGTGCAGACCGAACCGAAACGCCTGGCCGCGGGTGCAGTCTTGCGAAGCCAGCGTCGCAGGTCGTCGCGCGTCATCGCAGCCTTCAGGCCGCGCGAGCCGCCGGCGACCAGCAGTGTATCGGGTTGGCCGCCGATCTTCCGGCTGTCGAGCGCCACGCCGCAGTTCGACCGCACCAGCCCGCCATCCGGCGACACGATGCGCAGATCGTACGCCGGGCGACCGGCGGCCTCGTTGGCGGCGCCGAACACGGCGGCCGGGCCGGTAACGTCGAGCAGCTGGCAGCCCTCGTAGGCGAGGATGTACGTGCGATGCGGTCGGCTCATTGGCAGAAAATAGCTTTTCTTTGTCATTTCTGCCAAGCGGCGCGGGCGCTACATCGACCCCGACAGCGAAACCCAGATCAACCGGAGACGACAATGGCTGCACCAGTCAACATCGGCATCCTGCTCTATCCCAACGTCACCCAGCTCGATGCGACCGGGCCCGCCCAGGTCCTGTCGCGGGTTCCGGGCGCCACCCTGCACATGATCTGGAAAACGCGCGATCCCGTGCCGACCGACGCCGGCTTCTCCATCGTGCCGACCACGACCTTTGCCGACTGCCCGGCGCTCGACGTGATCTGCGTGCCGGGCGGCGGCGGCCAGGTCGAGCTGATGACCGATCCCGAGACGCTCGATTTCCTGCGCAGGCAGGCCGCCGGCGCGCGCTACGTCACCTCGGTGTGCACCGGCTCGCTGGTGCTGGGCGCGGCGGGCCTGCTCAAGGGCTACCGCTCGGCCTGTCACTGGGCGTGGCGCGACATGCTCAAGGATTTCGGTGCCATCCCGGTGGCCGAGCGGGTCGTGCGCGATCGCAATCGCATCTCGGGCGGTGGCGTCACGGCGGGCATCGATTTCGGCCTGACCGTTGCCGCCGAACTCGCCGGCGAGGAGGTCGCCAAGTCGATCCAGCTGGTGCTCGAGTACGACCCGCAGCCGCCGTTCGATTCGGGCAGCCCGGAGAAGGCCGGCGCCGAGCGCGTGGCGCGCCTGCGCGAGCGCCTCGCCCCCTTGCTCACCAGCCGGCGCAAGGCGAACCTCGAGGCCGCCGCCCGGATGCAATGATGCTGGAGCTGCGTCCCGGCTGCGAGCACTGCGCCAAGCCGCTGCCACCCCATTCGCTCGAGGCGCGCATCTGCAGCTACGAGTGCACGTTCTGCGCCGACTGCGTCGACACGGTGCTCGGCAATGTCTGCCCCAACTGCGGCGGCGGGTTTGCCCCGCGGCCGGTGCGGCCGGCGCACAACTGGAGGAACGACAACTACCTCGGCAAGGACCCGGCGGGCACGACGATCAGGCATCGGCCGGTCGATCGCGAAGCACATGTACGCTTCGCCGAGAAGCTGCGGGGGATCCTGCCGCAGGAGAGGTGATACTCCCCCAGCTTCGATGCGACGGAGCGGCCCAATCAAGTCCCTAGTAAGAAACTAGACCACCGGTTTCACGAAACGGCGGGTCGGCCCTTGGGCCGATGGGGACCTCCTATGAAAATCGGGGCGGGTACCGCCCCGATTTTCCCACCATCGTGGTGCGCGCCGCGCGTGCTGGGTGTCTCCCCCGAAATCGGGGGAGGTGGCCCGAAGGGCGCGAGGGGGAGAGCCTCACGCGAGGTTCATGAAGTTCCGACGTCGGAATCTCACTGCTCTCGTCTGAGGCCTCCCCCCTCTGCCCCGTATGACGGGGCACCTCCCCCGACTACGGGGGGAGAAGAATGAGTCTCACCCTGCCGCGCCCGTCGTGGCGCTTTCGATGGTGATGGCCTTGCCGGCGGCGGTATCGAACTTCAGCCGCTGCACATGGTCGAGGTCGCGGCCGGTCACGCGCACGAAGCGGCTGCCTTCGGGATAGTCGATGGCGTGGATGGCACCGACGTCGTAGACGCCGGCCCGGCCGGGCTCCAGCCGGTAGGTCTTGACCTGCTCGAGCCTGGCGTCGCCCGCGCCGTTGCCGCCATCGACTCGCCGATACTCGCTCATGTCGGTGTACTTGATGGCCTGGCCGTACACGGCCCACGAGCTGCCGTGGTCATGCGGCGGGCTCTTGTGCGGCTTGGGATTGCAATGCGCGAGCACCACGAAGCCGAGCTCCTTGTCCTCGTAGAGCTTGCGGGTGCCGGTCGGCGCGGCGGGCCCGACCGCTTCGTCGACGAAGGCCGGGTTGGCCAGCAGCTTCTCCAGGAGAATACGGACCTTCTCGCGTCCCGCCGGTCCGCTGGTCCCGTGCAGGGCGGACTGCGCATCCTTGATGAAGAGGTCGAGCGTGTAAGTCATGCGATCCCTCGTCTTGTCACGCCGATTCCGGCACGGCGAAATGATCCGCCCCGCTCCGCCTCCCTGTCAACGACCGCCCAGCACGCGGCGGGCGATCACCATGCGATGCACCTCGGAAGGACCTTCGTAGACGCGCATGGTGCGCACCTTCTGCGCCAGCCAGCTGAGCGGCAGCTCCTGGGTGACGCCCATGGCACCGAACGCCTGCTGGGCATGGTCGATCACCTCGGTCGCCATCTCGGTGGCGAAGACCTTGATCATCGAGGCCTCCATGCGTACGTCGCGTCCTTCGTCCTGCTTGACCGCGGCGTCCATCACCATGAGCCGGCAGGCATGCAGCTTGGTCGCGGCATCGGCGATCCACCACTGGATGGCCTGTCGGTCGGCGAGCTTCTGGCCGAACGTCACCCGCTGATTGGCATGCTCGACCAGCATGTCGAGCGCACGCTGGGTCATGCCCACGCACCACGATCCCATCTGCAGGCGACGCACCGTGAGGCGCAGTTGCATGGGCGCAAAGCCCGCGCCAATTCGGCCCAGCACCTGCGTGTCGGGGATGCGGCAATCCTCGAACACCACCTCGTAGGTGCGCTGGCCGGCCAGCATGGGGATCGCCCGGGCCACGACCAGGCCCTTGGTGCCCTTGTCGACCAGGAACGCCGTGATGCCGCCGCGCGCGCCGAGATTGGGGTCGGTGACCGCCATGACGATGGTGAAGTCGGCCTTGGCGATGCGGCTGATCCAGATCTTGCGGCCGTTGATCACCCAGTCGTTGCCGTCCTTGACGGCGCGGGTCTTCATGCCGGCCGGATCGCCACCGGCGCCCGGCTCGGAGATGGCGATCGCCGAAGTCGTCTCGCCGGCGGCGTAGGGCTCCAGGTACTTGCGGCGCTGCTCGGGATTGGCGGTCGCCAGCAGCATGTGCAGGTTGGGCGAATCGGGCGGAAAGGTGAACGGCACGGCGGTGTAGCCCAGCTCCTCGTTGACGCCGACCAGCGCCACCGCCGGCAGGTTGGCGCCGCCCACCTCCTCGGGAACGTCGAGCGCCCAAAGCCCGAGCTCCTTGCACTGCTTGAACAGCCGCGCGTTCTCCTCGTCGGAGAGGGCGGCCGGCTGGCCTGAGGCGAAGCGGTCGAGGATATTCTTCTCGAGCGGCATCAACTCGTTGCGCACGAACTTCTTCACGAGGTCGCGCAGCATCTCGTGTTCTTCGCTCAGCTTGTCCATGCCGCTCTCCTATGCCCTTCCGATTCCCTTGTTCACGAATGCGAGCGAGTAGGCGCGAGACACGTCCAGCCCCTTGGGCAGCACCCCGACCTCCGTCATCGACTCGTAGAAACTTTGCCACCGCTGGTCGCTCATGGCGCCAATGCCACCCTGCATGGCGTCGCCCGACAGGACAATACCGCGCTCGTTCAGCACCCTGATGGCGTAGTCGATGCGGTCGTCGGTCTGCTCGGGGTTGTCCCGCTTGATCAGGGCATTCGCCGCCGCGATGGCGGGGCCGCCCTTGAGATATTGCGCCCAACCCTCCAGCGAGGCGTCGACGAAGCGACTCACCAGGTCCTTCTTCTCGCTCGCCATGCGCCGTGAAATCGCGATGGTCGTCTGGTAGGCGCTGAAGCCGGCGTCGGCGATCAGCAGTACTGCCGGGGGCCGGCCGAGCGCCTGCGCGATCGAATAGGGCTCGGACGTCAGGAACCCCTGCTGCACGGCATTCCTGTCGGCCAGGAATGGCGCCATATTGAAATTGTAAGGCCTGACCTGGTCGTCGGAGAGGCCGTACTTCCGGCGAAGATAGGGCCAGAAAGTCACGCGGCTGCCGGCACTGATCAGCAGGGTGCGACCCTTCAGCTTGTCGAAGCTGTCGAAGCCGGTATCGGGATGACCGATCATCACTTGCGGATCCTTCTGGAAGATCGCGGCGATGGTGAAGAACGGAGCGTCCTCGCGCACATAGGTGAAGGCCTCGAAGCTGCTCGACATGGTCATGTCGACCCGGCCGGCGAGCAGGAGCTGGCTGATGTTGAGGCTGGGTCCACCCTGACGCAGGTCGCAGTCTATGCCGGCCCGTCGATAGATGCCGGCGGCGATCGCCTGGTAGTAGCCGCCATGCTCGGCCTGGGCGCGCCAATCGGTCTGAAAGATCACCTTGTCCAGGGTCTGGGCGCGGGGCCGCGTGCCGATCGGCGTCAACAACGGCCCGGCCACGGCAAGGCCCGCCGCGGCGCGGAGCATAGTGCGCCGCTCGAGGCGCCAGGATCGACATGCCATGCCTTTACCCCCCTCTGCGTCGATCCAACAGTAGTGCCAAATACTCACGCAAGGCGACCACCGACCAGCTCAGGGACGCCGGGTTGGGCGCCCAGTTCTCCCACCACGGCCGGGCCGCGGCGGGCAAATGGAAATCGGTCGGAAAGGCCGACGCCTGGAGGCCGAGACGTTGTGCGATCGCCAGCGAGCGGCGCATGTGATAGGCCGACGTCACCAGGGCCACACGCCCGTCTTTCACCATGTCGCGAACGCGCTCGATGTTCTGGATGGTATTGAGCGACTTCTCTTCCGAAACGATCGCGCGGTCCGGCACGCCGAGATCCTTCAGGAAACGACGCATCGCCTCGGCTTCGGTTGTCGCCGGCCCGCCATTGTTCTCGGCCATGAAGCCGCCGCCACTGACGATGATGTAAGGGGCGACACCGCGATGAAACAGTTGCGCGGCGTACCACATGCGATCGGCGCCATCGCCGAGATCCGGTTCGAGGGTGAAGGGCGGAGCCGCCGGAGTGATCCCGCCTCCGAGGACGACGATCGCGTCGTAGCAGCAGGTCGGTGCGCTGGCGCGGGCACGCGCTTCCCTCTCGAGCGACAGGATGAGAGCGTCGCAGACCGGCGGCCAGGAAAGAGCGAGCGTCTCGAGGACGGCCACCGCGGCTGTCACCCAGGCCAGCCTGCGCCAACGCAACAGCGCCAGCATGCCCGCGATGACCAGACCGACCGCCATCGACGCCGGCGGCAACGCCCATTGGGCGAGAACCTTGAGGACCAGGAATGTATCCATGCCGATCTGTGCCGGAGGCCGCTATACAAGCTGGAGCCGCGTCGGGCAAAGAGTACGGGCGCCGATCGCTGCCCGCCTTTCGCCGGACAAAAGAGGAGTGCCGGTCAAAAGAGGGGCGCCGGACGAAAAAAGGACGGCGGACAAAAGAAGAGCGGGCCCGACTTGCGTCCGACCCGCCCGGTCTCCACTCGAAGCGCTTATTCGGTCAGATCGCTTCCTTGAGATCCTTCGCGACCCGGAAGGCGACCTTCTTGGAAGCCTT
>NZ_JBFWZI010000073.1:23254-32679 GCF_050185545.1 Reyranella sp.
GGCGGACAAAAGAAGAGCGGGCCCGACTTGCGTCCGACCCGCCCGGTCTCCACTCGAAGCGCTTATTCGGTCAGATCGCTTCCTTGAGATCCTTCGCGACCCGGAAGGCGACCTTCTTGGAAGCCTTGATCTTGATGGCCTCGCCAGTCGCTGGATTGCGGCCCATGCGCGCCGGACGGTGACGGACCTGAAGGATTCCGAGGCCCGTGATGCGGACCTTGTTGCCCTTCTTGAGGTGCTTCACGACCAGGCCGACAAAATCGTCGAGGGCGCCAGTGGCATCCTTCTTGGTCATGCCGGTCTTGTCGGCCAGTTCGGCCGCGACCTTGGAAAGAGGAATGGTCGGAACGGTGGTAGGTTTGGTTGCCATAGTGAGGGGTCCTTGCACTTTTTAGTTTCGCCAGTGTCTTCCTGACGCCCCAGGGCAGCGCTGGCGAGAAATAGGTTTATCCACGAATCCGGTTCCCGCAAGTCCCCAATGAACGAAAAATGTCGATTTTTGGGGCTTTTTGGGCCATTTGGATCAACCATCCACAGATTGCAGAGAGCGTTTGGCGTGTCGAGTCCCGGCCTGATACCGACTTTCAGCACCGCTGTTAACACTTGGCAGTGCGATGAAAACGACCATTTGAACGTCCAATACTACACCGAATTCGGCCATGAGGCGTCCGCCCATCTGATGGCCAGCCTGGGGCTCGGGCCGCGCGCGCAGCGCCAAGCCGGGCTCGTGGTCGGTGTTGCGGATGATCACATCCGCTACCTGCGCGAGTTCCGGATCATCGATCCGGTCGAGGTCCGTTCGGCCCCGGTCGAGGTCGGCGAACGCCATCTGCTCGCCTATCACGAGATCCGCAATCCGGCCGACAACAGGATCGCGGCGACGCTGAGCCGGCGCATCGTCTGCGACAAGCCATGGCCGAACTCCTTCCGCGCGCGGGCGGAAGCGGCCCGCATGCCCTTGCCCGACACCGCACGCCCGCGCAGCGTCGGCAAGCGTGCCCTGCCCGACCTCGCGCTGGCCGATACGTCGCGTGTCGGGCTGATCGAGATCGGCCGCGCCGTGGTCACACCTGCCGAATGCGACGAGCGCGGCGAGTTGCTGCCGCATCACCAGTTCGGTCGCTACTCCGATGGCGCGCCCTTCCTGTGGAACCATCTCGGCTTCGATCGCGCCGCCATGCAGGATCGCCAGGAAGGCACCGTCGTGGTCGAGATGCTGAATCACTATCGGCATGCCCTGCGCGCCGGAGACCTGATCGTCGTGATGAGCGGACTTGCCTCGTTCACCGACAAGGTACTGACTTTCACTCATTTCATTTTCGAGGCCGAGACCGGCACGCTCGCGGCATGCGCCGAAGCGGTCGGCATGAAGTTCGATCAGAAAGCCCGCAAAATCATGATTTTCAGCGAGGAGGATCAGGCGCGGCTCGGCAATCGCCGGCTTCGCCTCGCCGCCTGAAGGAGAATGCAAGCATTGCTGGGAGCGCGCCACTCCGATGGCGCTCATGGGATGTGTAGTCAACAAGAAGTGCGCCATCGGAGTGGCGCGCTCCCAGCACGCTTGTCGCTGGCCGCAGCACTTTTCACGGAGGAGGTTCGATGGACGAGAAGACGCGCCTTGTCGCCGGCATCGCCCGGCATCTGCAAGGCCTTGGCTACGACGAGAAGCGGCTGGCCGAGATCGCCGCCGAGGTCGACATCCTGAACGGCGCGGTGCGCAAGGCCGCGGCTGCGCGCCTCACGTTCGACGACGAGCCAGCCGCGTTCGCCAGCCTGATGGCGCGGGAGGCCAAATGATCAACGAGGATCTCGCGCTCGGCGATCTCAGCGAGATCGGCGATGCCATCGGCGACCGCAAGGTGACATCGGTCCAGGCGACCGAAGCCTGCCTGCGCCGCATCGAGACCTGGCAGCCACGCACCAATGCCTTCCTGCGCCTCGAGGCGGACAAGGCGCTCGCGCAGGCGCGTGCCATGGACAAGGAGCTTGCCGAAGGCAAGCGGCGCGGCCGCCTGCACGGCGTGCCGATGGCGCACAAGGACATGTATTATCGCAAGGGCCAGCTCTCGACCGGCGGCAGCGAGATCCGGCGCCACTGGACGGCGCCGGTGACGGCAACCGTGCTCGAGCGGCTCGATGCGGCGGGCGTGGTCGAGCTGGGCTTCCTGAACATGGCGGAGTTCGCCGCCGGGCCGACCGGCCACAACGTCCATCACGGGCACTGTCGCAATCCGTGGGACGGCACGCGCGTCACCGGCGGCAGCTCGAGCGGCTCGGGCGCGTCGGTCGCCGCCCGCATGGTCTATGGTGCGCTGGGTTCCGATACCGGTGGCTCGATTCGCCTGCCCGCCTCGGCCTGCGGCGTCGTCGGCATGAAGGCGACCTACGGTCGCGTCAGCCGCGCCGGCGCGGTGGCGCGCTCGTGGAGCCTCGACCATGTCGGTCCGCTCACCCGAACGGTGCGCGACAACGCGCGCATCCTCGGCGTTATTGCCGGCCACGATCCCGACGATTCGACGACCAGCGAAAAGCCGGTGCCGGACTACGAAGCTGCGCTCGACGGCGGCGTCTCCGAGCTGAAGATCGGCCTGGCGCTCCCCGAAGCGCTGGCGCCGGTCGACCCCCAGGTCGGCGCCGCAGTACAGGAAGCGACTGATGTGCTCAGCCGGCTCGGGGCCGCGATCACGCGCGCCACGATGCCTGACTTCACCGACCTCTACCGTTCGGCCGAGGTGATGGTGAAATGCGAGGCCGCCGCCATGCACCGGCCGTGGATGGAAACCAACGCGCCCTACGCCAACCAGGTGCGGACCCGCATGGAAGCCGGCTTCTTCATTCCGGCCACGCAGTACATCGATGCACTGCGCCTGCGCGCCCACTTCGTGCGCGAGTTCCTCGACACGGCGATGGCCGGCGTCGACGCCGTCATCCTGCCGGCGATCCCCTTCCCCGTCCCTACGCTCGAGGAGACCGACGTCGAGACCTCGGGCGGGCCGGCGACGCTCAGCATGGTGGCCCGCTTCACCGGATTGACGCGGCCGTTCAACACCCTCGGCGTGCCGGCGCTCTCGTTACCTTGCGGCTTCGATGCCAACGGCATGCCGATCGGCCTCCAGCTGGTCGGCCGCCCGTACGACGAGGCGCTGCTCTACCGCATCGGTCACGCCTACCAGGGCGCGACGGATCATCATCGGCGGGTGCCGGCGTAGAACTCATGTTCTTCCGGACCGCGAGCGTCTCGCTCGCTCTTCCCATGAGCGGGCGAGACGCCCGCGGTCCGCATGAGCATGATGCGCCCTACGACCGCCTCACCTCGAGGTTCACCGTCACGCTCTTGCGCTGGGTGAAGCTGTCGAGCATGCCCTCGAGCGAGAACTCGCGGCCGATGCCGCTCTGCTTGTAGCCGCCGTAGGACATGCCGGGCACCTGGCCGAGGCCCTGGTTGACCTGCACCCAGCCCGACTCGATGGCGTGCGCGGTCTTGAGCCCGGCGCCGATGTCGTGTGTCCAGACATAGGCGGCGAGGCCGTAGTGGCTGTCGTTGGCCATGCGGATCGCCTCGGCCTCGTCGCTCCAGCGGATCGCCACCAGCACCGGGCCGAAGATTTCCTCGCGCGCCAGGCGCCAGTCGTTGGAGCGGTCGGCGAACACCGTCGGGATGGCGAAGTAGCCTTCGCTCAGCGGCCCGGTCTTGGGTGGCAGGCCACCGAACACCAGCTTGGCGTCCGAACGCTTCAGGCCTTCGTCGACGTACTTGCAGACCTTGGTGAACTGCTTGTTGTTGATGATCGTGCCGATGTCGGTCGCCTCGTCGAGCGGATCGCCGAGCTTCAGCGCCGTCGTCTTCTTCTCGAGCTTCTTCAGGAAGGAGTCGAAGATGTCCTCGTGCAGGAACAGGCGCGAGCCGGCGGTGCAGCTCTGGCTTTGCCGGGTGAAGCGCATGGCGGCGATGATGCCATCGACCGCCCAGTCCTCGTCGGCGTCGGGATAGACGATCGATGGGCTCTTGCCGCCGAGTTCGAGCGAGACGGGCACGATGCGCTCGGCTGCCGCCCGCATGATCACCTTGCCGACCTCGGTCGAGCCGGTGAAGGAGAGCTTGGCGATGCCAGGATGATTGGCGAGGGGTCCGCCGCATTCCTCGCCGTAGCCGGTCAGCACGTTCAGCACGCCGGGCGGCAGGAACTCCTGGCAGATCTCTGCCATCAGCAGGACACCGAGCGGCGCATCCTCGGCCGCCTTCATGACCATGACGTTGCCGGCGCACAGGGCGGGGGCGATCTTGAGCGCCGCCAGCATGACGGGCGCGTTCCACGGGATGATGGCGCCGACCACGCCCAGCGGCTCGCGGCGGGTGTACGACAGCACATGCTCGCCGAGCGGCAGGGTCTCGCCCTTCAGCTCGCTCGCAAGTCCGCCGAAGTAGCGGAAGATATCGGCGGTCATGTTGGCCTCGCCGCGCGCCTGTGTGCGCAGCGCATTGCCGGTCTCGAGCGCAATGGTGCGCGCCATCTCCTCGGTACGGGACTGCAGCGCCTCGGCGATCTTGAGCAGCACCTTGCCGCGCTCGCGCGGCACCACCTTGCGCCACTGGGCATAGGCCTTGCTCGCGGCCGCGACAGCGCGATCGACATCGGCGGCGTTGGCGCGCGGCACCTCGCCGATCGGCTTGCGCTTGGCCGGATTCTCGACGGTGATGCGACCGCCGGAGGCGCCGTCGACCCAATTGCCGTCGATCAGCATGCCCTTCGACGGAAGCGACGCGGTGGCGGCCTTGGTCTCGGCTGCGGTCGACATGGGGCTTCTCCTCCGGTTACGAAAAATCGGCGCGGAGTGTGGTCCCCATGTCGTGCAGCGACAAGGTCTACGCCGCCGCAGCCAGCGGCACGGCCAGTGCCTCTTCTGCAGCGAGCGTGCGGGCAACGGCATGGACGGTCGCGGCGATGCGCACGGCCGCCTGGATCTGCTCGGCCGAGAGCCCGTGGTCGCGACACACCTTCTCGTGTGCCTCCAGGCACATGCCGCAGCCGTTGATGGCCGAGACCACCAACGACCACAGCTCGAAATCGACCTTGTCGACTCCGGGCTTGGCCATCGCCGTCATGCGCAGTTTGGCCGGCAGGGTCTTGTAGTCGGCCGCGTGCACGAGGTGCACGAAGCGATAGTAGATGTTGTTCATCGCCATGAGCGCCGCCGCGACCTTGGCGGCGTTCAGCGCCTCGGGCGACAGCTCGCTGGCGAAGGCTTCGACCATCGCCTGCGTGGTCGGCGCATGATTGGCGGCCAACGCGGCCGCAACGAAGCTGCCCGCCTTCTGCTGTGGGCCCAGCAGCTGCTCGGCGGCCAGGCTCGACAAGTTGAGCTTGAGATCGCGCGCGTAGTCCGGCAGCCGGTCCTTCAGGACGTCGATCGACATGGCTTGCTCCTTATGCGGCCTTGAGGACCTCGTCGCCCTTCTGCCAGTTGCAGGGGCAGAGCTCGTCGGTCTGCAGCGCATCGAGCACGCGCAGCACCTCCTGCGGATTGCGGCCGACCGACAGGTCGTTCACCGACACGAAGCGGATGATGCCATCGGGGTCGACGATGAAGGTGGCGCGCAGGCAGACGCCCTCGCCCTTGTCGAGAATGCCGAGCGCCTGCGACAGCTCGCGCTTGATGTCGGCCAGCATCGGGAACGGCAGCGTCTTGAGGTCGGCATGGTTCTGGCGCCATGCCAGGTGCACGAACTCCGAGTCGGTCGAGACGCCGTAGACCACGGCATCGCGCTCGGCGAAGTCCCTGTTGAGCTTGCCGAACGCCGCGATCTCGGTCGGGCAGACGAAGGTGAAATCCTTCGGCCAGAAGAACACGATCTTCCATTTCCCGGCGTCGCTCTTGTCGGAAAGCTGCTTGAACGCGCTCCTGGGGTCGGTGCTCACCACCGCCTTGAGGTCGAAGGCGGGAAACTTGTCGCCGATGGTCAGCATGAATCGCTCCATTGTTAGATTAGAACGATTCCAATATGAGATGCTCGGTATGCATTGCAAGTCATTCGCAGAATTAATTTAATTAATAAGATTTGGTGCGTAATTTCAAGGCTTTGATTCAATCATGGGCCTGCCGGGTCCGGCATGACGACGCACACCGTGGCGGCGACCGGTTTCGATTTGACGGAGATCGACGCCGGCTCGCCCTGTCGTGCCGAGAATTCAGCAAAACGGAGGGAAGTCCACGGGCACCGTCATTTCCCCCGACACAACGCCTCGGTCCTCGCTCCCCCCACGCGGAAACATCGCGATCCGCGCCAGGGACATCATGACGCCCGGGCCGCTGGTCACGGTCTCGCCGAGACCCACGTTCATCGCATCGCGCAGTTGCTCAGCGAGAACCCGTCAGCTCCGTGCTGGTCGTCGACGGCGGATTGCTGGTCGGAATCGTGAGTGAAGGAGATCTTCATCACCGCCAGGAGCTGGGAACGGAAGACGAAGCATAGAGAACGAGACGCTTCGCGACCCATTGCCATCGAGGCCATACCCAACGTCGTCGAGGTCGCCGATCAAAGGGCTGTCATGCAGCCCTACTGAAGGCTCCCCCTGTCGACTCTCAGATCGTGAACGATCGAGCTGCCGACGCAGGTCGGCTCACGCCGTCCGGCGGCGCGCCAGCAGCGGCCCATAGACGACGACGAAGCCGCCGAACGCCAACACCCAGGCGGCGGCAGAGAGGTGCAGCATCGGCTCGCGCAGGACATCGAAGGCGGCCGAGAGGCGGGCCAGCGCGGCGACCAGCGCCGCCGCATAGATGGCCTGGATGGGCGGCGAGGCGGTGAGCGCCTGCCCCGTGTGTCCAAGGCTCGCGCGCGTCATGACCGCGAGCGTCATCAGCGCGATCGCGCCGGCCGTGAAGCCATGCACGGCCCCCGTCGGGGCGACCACGCCGGGGGCCAGGATGCCGAGTGCGAGAAGCCCGAACCCTGCCGGCACGAAGGCATACGCGACGTGCAGGACGAGCACGAGCGGCTCCGCCGCCGTACGCTCGCCGGCCCAGCGCGCGAGGCGCAGCAGGTTCATCGCCATCGCCGCGAGCGCGACTGAAGCCGTCGCTCGCTCCGCCGGCAGGACGACCCAAAGGGCGAGCGCCGCCGCGCTCGCGATCATCACGACGACGTCCAGCTGGTCGAACGCGGCGGGCAGCCGCCCCGCCCCCCGGCGGATCAGCCAGTTGCGGGTAAAGCTCGGAATGATGCGGCCGCCGATCAGCATGATGAGCAGGATCGCCGCAGCGATGCCCAGGCGCATACCGTAGCCGGCGCCCGCACCGTCGATCGCCTCGACGTGGAACAGGACGTTGCCGGCCAGCAACAGCCCGACGCCGGCCAGGACCTTGAGGTTTCGCGTGTTGCCGCTGGCAACGATCTCGCGCGCGATCACCGCGCCCAGCGCCAGGAGGAAGGCGACATCGATGGCCGCCGCCGCGGCGGCGCCGATCCATGCCGATGTCGCAATCGCCAGCCTGCCGGCCAGCCAGCAGCCGAACAGCCAAGCGAGTGGTGCGCCGACCACCGGCAGGCGGCCGGTCCAGTTGGGCACCGCCGTCAGCAGGAATCCCGCGACCACGGCGGGGACGTAGCCGTAGACCAGCTCGTGGACGTGCCACTCGATCGGCGTCATCGCCGTCGGCAGGGTGAGATGCCCGGTCAGCATCGGCAGCCACAGCGCGACCGCCAGCGCTGCCCACACGGCGGCGAACAGGAAGAACGGGCGGAAGCCGTAGCTGAAGAGGACGGGTCCCCGATAGGAGCGGATCTGTTCGGCGGTTGTGGTCATGGTCGGCTACCCACTTGCTCGGCAGAGCAAAGCAGGTTTAAGTGGCATTTGAAATACCTATTTACGGGGAGCGACCATGCGTCTCACCGCCTTCACCGACTACGGCCTGAGGGCCCTGCAGCGTCTCGCCGGCGAGCCGGACCGTCTTTTCACGACGGACGAGATCGCGCGCGAGTTCGTCATCTCGCGCCATCATCTGGTCAAGGTGATCCGCGAGCTCGCCGATGCCGGCTTCATCAGGACATTGCGGGGAGCGGGAGGCGGATTCCGTCTCGCCCGCCCCGCCGAGGAGATTTCCCTCGGTGCCGTCGTGCGTCAGCTCGAGGCGCGCCATGCCATGGTCGAGTGCTTCCGGGCCGATGGCGGCGCCTGCGTGCTGACGCCGAGCTGCCGACTGAAGGGCAAGCTCGCTGCGGCAGCCGAGGTGTTCCTGAGCGAGCTCGACAAGACGAGCCTGGCCGAGTGTGCCTATCTGCCGCCGTCGTCGCGGCGGCGCCGCCCTGCATTGCAGGATCGCGCGGCCTGACGGGGCGCCGCCGCATAGGTGTTGAATTACAAAGGGCCTCACCCTGAGGAACGGCCCGGAGGGCCGGGTCTCGATTCGGGCGAAGTAACCTTCGCCCTTTGGTCGGCAACAGTGAAGAGTACTGCGACACCGCCCTTCCAACGATCTCCTGTATGGCCCATCGTTCGAGACGGCCGCTACGCGGCCTCCTCAGGATGAGGATTTTGTTGGGCTTTCGACCAAATTCAACGCCTCTGGGGCGTCGCCGTCGGTTGGCTCCAGCGCGGACTTCGCAATGCGCTCCCTGTGGTTCGTGATCGGTCTCGCCGCAACGGCGTGCGGCATTGCCGGCGCCGTTCTGCCGCTGTTGCCGGCGACGCCGTTTCTCCTGCTCGCCGCCTTCGCCTTCGCGCGCTCCTCGCCGCGTCTGCACGATTGGCTGGTGACTCATCCTATGCTCGGCCCGCCGATCGAGAATTGGCGCGCCCATGGAGCCATCGCAACGCGCGTCAAGATTCTAGCCGTCATCGTCATGGCAGCCACACTCGCGGCGAGCGTACTCGCTGGCCTCGACGGCTGGATCATCCTGCTGCAGGCGGGCGTCATGGCGCTCGCGGCGACCTTCATCCTCACGCGGCCGAGCGGGACCGACTGACACGTCGACGCCGGAACACTAGCTGCTCCGTTTCGCGCGCTTGCGCTTGCGCTGCGCCGTGAGCTCGCCGTACTTCATGCCCTCGAGCTTGATGCCGTCCGGATCGAGGAAGAACACGGCGTAGTAGTCTTCGTAGTACTCGCCTGCCGGGTCGACGATGCGCACGCCCTGCCCCTCGAGGTAGGCCTGCAGGGCATCGACGTCGCGACGGCTGCGTAGCTGAAAGGCGTAGTGATGCAGGCCGACGTCACCGATCCGGTAGGCCTTGCGGCCCTCGGCCGGCGCGATCCAGTAGCGCGTCTTGCCGTTGGTCCAGCCGATCGTCTGGGGATACTCGTCCGAGATCTCGAAGCCCAGGAACTCGAAGAGCCGGCCGTAGAATGCCTTCGATCTCTCGTAGTCCGAGACGCGGATCGAGATGTGGTCGATGCCGACGACGCGGGATGGCCGGGCCTTCCGC
>NZ_JBFWZI010000074.1:0-5509 GCF_050185545.1 Reyranella sp.
CGCCCGACCTGATGCGCTTCATCTCGCGCGTCGTCGGCGCCGCGGTCGCGCCGACGCCGATCAACGACCAGAGCTCGCTGTCGATCCTGCATTACGACCGGCCGCTCGATCACATCGGCTGGCACCATGATCACAATTTCTATCGCGGCCGGCACTTCACGGCACTACTGACCATCTTCAACGAGGGCGGCGGCAAGGGCGGCCTGAGCCACGCCGTCCTGACCGCGCGCCTGGACGGCGAGGCCGTCGCGATCCCGACCGAGCCCAACAGCCTGGTGCTGTTCGAGGGCGCTCTGGTCCGCCACAAGGTGACGCCGCTGCAGGCCGGCGAGCGCCGAGTCTTGCTCAGCATGACCTGCTGCACCGATCCGCGCGCCCGCCTGTGGCAGGGCGTCGCCCGCCGGATCAAGGACACTGCTTACTACGGCGTGCGGGCGCTGTGGACGTGAACTTATTCTCCTTCCCACGCCATGCGCGGGGAGGCGCCGCCGTCTTACGGCGACCTGTGCTTCGCAGAAGCGAAGCCGCTTCGGCTACGCGCAGGCAGGCGGAGGAGTCATGATGCTCCGGACCGCGGGCGTCTCGCCCGCTCATGTCACAAGCATGAACATGAGAGGGCGAGACGCCCGCGGTCCGTGAGTCATGGCTCCTCCGTCCGCGATGACGCGGACACTTCCCCAGCGGAGCTGGGGAGGAGAAAGAATCAGATATCGAAGAACACCGTTTCCTTCGGACCACCGAGATGGATCGGCAGGTGCCAGGTTCCCTCGCCGTTACGCTTGGCGATCAGCGTGGCACGACGCGCCGGCTCGACCAGGTTCAGCACCGGGTCCTCGGCCAGCGCCGCATCGCCGTCGAAATAGAGTCGCGTCGCGAGACGGTTGAGGACGCCGCGGGCGAACACCGAGACGTTGACATGGGCGGCCTGCAGGCCGCCCGCGGGCCACGGCACGCGGCCCGGGCGCACCGTGGCGAAGCGCGCGACGCCCTTGGTGTCGGTCGACGCGCGGCCGAAGCCCTCGAATCCGGCATCGAGCGGCAGGTTGCGGCGATCGTCGGGATGGTTGTAGCGGCCGTGGCTGTTGGCCTGCCAGATCTCGAGCATGCCGTCGGGCACGATGGCACCGTCGACGTCGTGCAGCGACAGCGCAAGCTCGATACGCTCGCCGGCGACGCCGGGCAGCGCCAATTCTGCATGATATGTCTTGACCAGCGTGCCCCAGTAGAACGGCCCGATGGTCTGCGACGGCGTGAGGGCGCGGCTCATGGCGCTATTCCATCGGCGTGGCGTTACGGCCACGCAGCACGATGTCGAAGCGGTAGGCGAGCGCCCATTCGGGCCGGGTCGTCTCCATGTCGAAGGCCGCCTGCAGGCGCTCGCGCGCCCCTTCGGGCACCGACTTGTAGATCGGATCGAAGGCGAGCAGCGGATCGTTGGGAAAGTACATCTGCGTGATCAGGCGCGTGGCGAAGCCCGGCCCGAACAGCGAGAAATGGATGTGGGCCGGCCGCCAGGCGTTGTGGTGGTTCTTCCACGGATAGGCACCGGGCTTGATGGTGACGAAGCTGTAGCTGCCCTCGGCGTCGGCCCGCGCGCGACCGCCACCGTAAAAATTCGGATCGAGCGGCGCGTCGTGCTGGTCGCCGGGATGGTGATAGCGACCGGCCGCATTGCACTGCCAGATCTCGACCATGGCATTGGGCACTGCCTTGCCGTCCTCGTCGAGCACGCGTCCGTGCACGATGATGCGCTCGCCCAGGGGCTCGGCCATGCGCTGGCGCGTCAGGTCGTTCTCCAGGCCGTCGAGACGCTCGGCCTGCAGCAGCGGGCCGGTGATCTCCGACAGGCTGTGCGGCAGCACCACGGCCGGCTTGCTGGGCGAGCGGCCGGGCGTCGATTTGTAGGCATCGAACCGGTTGGGCGGATGCTGGCCGGCCGACGGCCGGCGGTAGGTTTCCTCGTTCATGGCAGCAGTCTAGAGCGGTTTGCGATCGGGTGGAACGGCGAGCGGTTGCACTCGATCAGAAGTGGGCGCGCCACATCCCCGGGTTGCACGACGCCCGTTCGGCCCGACCGATCGCGGCCGTTCAGAACACGACTCGCCATCAGCCAACCTCGATGCCATCCCGCCTCGGATCCAAGCCGTGGGCGACGCCTCAGTTGCTGTTGCGGATGCGCGTGATCGTGTAGGTGCGGGCATCGCGCTCGACCTCGAAGCGCACCTTGTCGCCCGGACCCAGACCCTGGAGCGAGGCCGGTTCCCGGACATGGAAGACACGCGTGCCGCCGTCGAGGAAGAGCTGCGGGATCGGCCGAAACTCCAGGGTGATCCGCCCCGCCGCGTGGTCGACGGCGACGACACGACCGGCCGCGAGCGGTTCGTCGGAGGGCACGGCATGGCCGTGCGTCACCCCCACGTCGCCCTCGATCTCGGGCTCGCCGGGCAGAGTCATGGCGAGCGCCAGCACCTGACCAATCGTGAAGATCGTCGCGGCGAACGCGAGAATTGCGAAAAGGTATCTGCGGGCCATCATCCTTCTCCCGCGCCCCATTTGGGAACTGCACGACCGATTTCCAGAGGTTCCGGCTGTGACCATGTGCGCGCGCGGTAACCGCGCGAGACGATCGCGATCACGATCGCGTGCGGCAGGTGGCGACGCCGTTCTTCCTCTTTTGGGCCGCGGGCGTCCCGCCCGCTCATTATCACGAGACATGAGCGGGCGGGACGCCCGCGGTCCATGAGTCAGGCCGCGCGCGATTCCAGCCCGTTCGGTGTGGCGCGATATCCGGTCAGGGTGCGGTCGGCGAAGCCCAGCCGCCAGTCGAGCATGCGCGCGGCGTAGTCGGCGAGCGGCCTGGCGTAGGCGGGATCGGCGGCGCGGTTGACGAACTGGCCGGGATCGTCGCGGAGATCGAACAGCAGGGGCGGCAGGGCGGCGAAGTGCACGTACTTGAAGGCCTCGTCCTGCACCACGGCGAGCGCGCACTTGTCCATCGGGATGCCGAGCGCCGATTCCGGCTTGCTGTAGTAGAGATCGCGGAAGTCGAACTCGTAGTGCACCTCGCGGCGCCAGTCGCGCGGCGGCTGGCCTTCGCAGAACGGGAGCAGCGAGCGGCCGTCGCACTGCCGCGGCACCGGCAGGCCGAGCCATTCGAGGATGGTCGGCATGGTGTCGATGGTCTCGGTGAAGCGCTCGACGACGGTGCCGCGTGTGCCGTTGGCCTCGGCGCGCGGGTCGCGGATGATCATCGGAATACGGAACGACTCGTCGGTGTAGCCGATCTTGCCCAAGAGATGATGGTCGCCGAGCTGCTCGCCATGATCGCAGGTGAAGACGATCAGCGTGTGGTCCCACTGCCCGGTCTGCTTCAGATGGTCGAAAACGCGGCCGAGCTGATCGTCGATCTCGCTCATCAGGCCGCAATAGGTGGCGCGCATCTGCGCCACCTGGTCTTCGCTCATCGCCGAGCCCAGCCCCTTGCCGTCCTGGAAGAAGCTCGCCTGGCTGATGTTGTTCACATAGTAGGCGAGCAGCGGATGCTGCTCGGCCTCGGCCGCCGCGCTCGCCGAGCGCACTACCCTGGGCATGTCCTCCGGCCGGTACATCGCGTGGTAGGGCGCCGGTGCGATGAAGGGCGGATGCGGACGGTAGTAGCCGAGATGCAGGAACCACGGCCTGCCGCCGCGGCCGCGCAAGTAGCTCAACCCTCGCTCGGTGAACCAGGCGGTGTCGGACAGCTCCCGCGGGATGCGCGCCGGCCGCGCCGTCGCACCCGCTCCCGATTCGCCCGCGGGCTCGGCCCCTTCGGGCAGCCAGATGTCCTCGCGATTGTCAGGCAGCTTGTAGCCGTGGCTCGCCACCCAGCCGAAATAGGCGTCCTTGTAGGGCTCAAAGGCGCCGACCGGGCGGAAGCCATCCATGATGTCGCCCAGCACCAGGAAGCGCGGGTCCTGCGCGTTCGTCGTGCGCGGATCGGGCGTCGTGGTGGTGTAGCCGACCAGCGCCGGATCGTAGCCGCCGCGCCGCAGCTCATGGCCGAGGTTGGTGAAACGCGCATCGAGCGGAATGGTGTTCTGCACCGCGCGATGGTTCATCAGGTAGAGGCTGGTCAGCAGGCTGGCCCGCGCCGGACCGCACGGCGCACATTGGGTGAAGTGGTTGCGGAAGGTTACCCCCTCCTCGCACAGCCGGTCGATGTTGGGCAGCCTCAGGTAGTGCGCGCCGAGCTTCGGCAGCATCAGGCCGCGCCATTGGTCGACCACGATCAACAGAACGTTCTTCACCGCTTGCATGCCGACCCACCGTGATTGAGCGCGCGGAATCGCGCCGAAACGAGCCCTGTGAACCCGAGCATAGCCCATGCGCGCGCTTCCGAGCAGGTACAACCGCCCGCGGTTCCACCTGCCCGGAAACCGCTCTAAAGTGCCGCGAAATTCGCGGAGGAGACAACACGTGACTCGTTTCAAGATCGTGACGACCGGCCCCGGCGGCACCGACCATTCGCTGGAAATGGAAACCCTGAGCGCCATCGGCGCCGAGATCGTCGAAGTGACCGGCGGCGACGACGAACTCGCCAAGGCGGTGGCCGATGCCGACGCCATCTATGCCAAGGGCCGGCCGCGCATCACCGCCAAGGTGATCGAGGCGGGCCGCAAGCTCAAGGTCGTGTCGCTGGGCAGCGTCGGCGTCGATTCGGTCGATGTCGATGCGGCAACCAAGCTCGGCGTTCCCGTCACCAATTGCCCCGACACCTTCATCGAGGAGGTGGCCGACCATGCGATGACCCTGATCCTGGCGAGCTGGCGGCGCCTCGTGGTGCAGGATCAGATGGTGCGCAAGGGCGAATGGACCAAGGCGCGGCCGATGCTCTACCAGTTCCCTCGCCTGCGCGGCATGACCCTGGGCTTCGTCGCTTTCGGCCATGTCGCTCGCGCGGTCGCCAAGCGCGCTGCGCCATTCGGCTTCCACATGCTGGCCTACGATCCCTACATCGAGGAGCTGGTGATGTCGGAGTACGGCGTCGAGCCGGTCGGCCTCGACGAGCTGATGCAGCGCGCCGACATCGTCAGCATGCATGCGCCGGGCACGAAGGACGCCCATCACCTGCTGAAGGAAAGGCACTTCCGGCAGATGAAGAAGACGTCGCTGTTCGTGAATACCGGTCGCGGCTCGACGGTCGACGAACCGGCGCTGATCAAGGCCCTGCAGGAAGGCTGGATCGCCGGCGCCGGCCTCGACGTGCTCGAGACGGAGCCGGTTGGCCACAACAACCCGCTGCTCGGGATGGACAACGTCATCCTCACGGCGCACGTCGCCTCGGCCTCCGACCGCTTCGACAAGGCCCGCCGCCGCCGCGTGGGTGCGGAGCTCTCGCTGGTGCTGTCCGGCAAATGGCCGCGCGCCTGCGTGAACCCCTCGGTGCTGGAGAAGTCGAACCTGGTGCGCTGGCAGCCCTTCTCGATGGAACGAGGCCCGGGGAACTGAGGGCTCGATGCCGCCTCGCCGG
>NZ_JBFWZI010000074.1:5609-32516 GCF_050185545.1 Reyranella sp.
CTGTCCGGCAAATGGCCGCGCGCCTGCGTGAACCCCTCGGTGCTGGAGAAGTCGAACCTGGTGCGCTGGCAGCCCTTCTCGATGGAACGAGGCCCGGGGAACTGAGGGCTCGATGCCGCCTCGCCGGAGAGGTGGTCATGGCTGAGAGCGCGCCACTCCGACGGCGCTCTTCTCATCCCTCAGCTTTGCTGGGGAGTGGACACCTATCATCTCCCTCCCCCGTCATCGGGCAGGGCATTCGCGAATGCCCGATGACGGGGGAGGAGAAGAGGGCGGCATCGGAGTGGCGCGCTCCCAGCGATGGGATCGTCACCCCTTCGTCCAGGTCCAACCAAATTGGACTACAGCCCTTTCGTCCTCAGCAGTCGATCGCGGATGGCGAGCTCGCAGAGGGCGAGGCTCTCGAACGGGCCGAGCACGACCTTGCCGCCATCGTCGACGGCATACCAGCCGGTCTGGGTTACGTTGTAGTCTTGGAGGTCGTCCGTATGCACGTCGACCGCCATGAGATCCTTCGGCTCGGCCATAGGCTGGACTCTCCCGGAGGCGACACGCCTGGAAACCATGTAGTCGGCGGCTTGGACGCCATCAAGGCCTGGCGGTCGCTGATCCATTGCCTCTCACCGATGAAGTCACGCACTCAGCCCTTCGCCCGGTCCCTGAGACCGCGCAACGCGAGCGCGTAGCCCGCGACGCCGAAGCCGGTGACCGTACCCAGGCAACCCGTCGCCACGTCGGACGCGGTGCCGCGCCGCGCCGGGTTGGAGATGTGGACCTCGATCGTGGGGAAACCCACGTTGCCGATCGCCGCGACCAGCGCCGGATAGCCGCGCGTAAAGCCGGCAGGATTGATGATCGCGCCGGCGATGCCTTCGTCGTGCGCGGCGTAGAGGCGGTTGATGACCTCGCCCTCGATGTTGGAATGGAAAATCTCGGCTTCGACGCCGAGCTCCCCGGCAACGGCGCGAATCTTGGCGTCGTACTCCGGCAGCGTCATCGGGCCGAAGATCTCGACCTGGGACTTGCCGCGCATGTTCATGCCGGCGCCGTGGATCACCAGGATCTTCATGGCACTGGGCTCTCCTGGTAGAGCACGCTCCACCATTTGCCGCCGCGACGCACGTACGTGTTGGCCGACATCACCTTGTACGTCGTCGCCTTGCCGCCCTTGACGCCGCTCGAGTAAGTGACGCGATAGAGCAGGGTCACCACGTCGGGCGTCCACACCTTGATCTCGCCCGCCGAGTCGTAGGTGATGCTGTCGAGCCGGAAGTCGGGCATGAACTTCAGGAACTGGGTCTTGTCGTAGCGGCTGCCGTCGCCGAAGATCTGCAGGCCGTCATCGGCCATGTAGTCCTTCATGCCGGCGATGTTCTTGTCCTTGACGTACTGCCAGCTCTCCTTCTCCAGGGCCATCAGGGTCTTGAGCAGCGCCGCCGCATCGGCCGTTTGAGCCATCGCTCCGGAGGACCAGACCGCCAAGCCGGCGGCCATGGCAAACAGGACCCCTCTTCGCGCAATCACTCGTCTTCCTGCAATCATCCTCCCACCCTCGCTTCACTCGTTCAAACCCGATGACCCGCACGACGTGATCGCGCATGATGCGGCGACACGCACAGCACCACTACCATACCCGCAACGGCCCGGGCGATGGCCGCCTCAGAGGAAAACGAATGCCCGCTGCCAAGAGAAAGACCGCCGCCGAGCTGCGCAGCGCCCGCTGGTTCGCGCCCGACGATCTGCGCGCCTTCGGCCATCGCTCGCGGGCCATGCAGATGGGCTACGCGCCGGAGGACTGGGTCGGCCGGCCGGTGATCGCCATCCTCAACACCTGGTCGGAAGCCCAGCCCTGCCACATGCACTTCAAGAGCCGGGTCGACGACGTCAAGCGCGGTATCCTGCAGGCCGGCGGCTTCCCGATGGAGCTGCCGGCGCTGTCGCTGTCGGAGAGCTTCCTCAAGCCGACAACCATGCTCTACCGCAACCTGCTCGCCATGGACGCCGAGGAGCTTTTGCGCGGGCATCCCGTGGATGGCGTGGTGCTGATGGGCGGCTGCGACAAGACCACCCCTGCCCTGCTGCTCGGCGCCATCAGCGCCAATCTGCCGGCGATCTACCTGCCGGCCGGACCGATGCTGCGTGGCAACTGGAAGGGCAAGGTGCTGGGTTCGGGCTCCGATGCCTGGAAGTACTGGGACGAACGCCGCGCCGGCAAGATCTCCGCTTCCGACTGGGTCGACGTCGAGGCGGGCATCGCCCGCAGCTACGGCACCTGCATGACCATGGGCACGGCCGCGACCATGATGGCGATGGCGGAGACGCTGGGCATGAGCCTGCCCGGCGCTTCGTCGATCCCGGCAGCCGACGCCAACCACATCCGCATGGCCTCCGAGAGCGGCCGGCGCATCGTCGACATGGTGTGGGAGGATCTGACGCCGACCCTTATCCTGACTCGCGAAGCCTTCCTCAACGCCATCACAGTGGCGATGGCGGTCGGCTGCTCCACGAATGCAATCATCCATCTGATCGCGCTGGCGCGCCGCGCCGGCCAGGATGTCGGCCTCGATGATTTCGAGCGCGCCAGCCGCAAGGTGCCGGTGATCGCCAACATCCGCCCCAGCGGCGATAAGTACCTGATGGAGGACTTCTTCTATGCCGGCGGCCTGCCGGCCCTGATGGCACAGATCGAAGGACATCTGCATCGCGATGCACTGACCGTGACCGGCAAGACGCTGGGCGAGAACATCAAGGGCGCCGAGACCTACAACCCCGACGTCATCCGGCCGGTCGACAACCCGATCTATGCCGAAGGCGCGCTCGCCGTGCTGCGCGGCAACCTGGCGCCGGACGGCTGCGTCATCAAGCCCAGCGCCTGCGAGCCGCGCTTCCTGAAGCATACCGGCCCGGCGCTGGTGTTCGACGATTATCCTTCGATGAAGGCGACGATCGATCGCGACGATCTCGATGTCACGGCCGACCACGTGCTGATCCTGCGCAATGCCGGCCCGCAAGGCGGCCCCGGCATGCCCGAATGGGGCATGCTGCCGATCCCGAAGAAACTCGTGCAGCAGGGCGTGCGCGACATGGTCCGCATCTCCGATGCGCGCATGAGCGGCACCAGCTACGGCGCCTGCATCCTCCATGTCTCGCCCGAATCCTACATCGGCGGGCCGCTCGCCCTGGTGCGTACCGGCGACATGATCTCGCTCGACGTCGACAAGCGCACCCTCCACATGAACGTGTCGGAGGAAGGGCTCGCGAGGCGCCGCGCCGCGTGGAAGAAGCCCGAGCCGCGCTACGAGCGCGGCTATGGCTGGATGTTCACCCGCCACATCAAGCAGGCCAACGAAGGCTGCGACTTCGATTTCCTCGAAACCGGCTTCGGCGCCCCGGTGGCCGAGCCGTCGATCTACTGACACCCACATGCTGCCCGACCTGATCGAGATCGTTCCGCCTCGTCGACGAAGGGAGACGACCGTCGTCCTGCCAGGCTCCAAGAGCATAACCAATCGCGCCCTGATCCTGGCTGCGCTGGCGACCAGGTCGGTCATGCTGCGCGGCGCGCTGTGGAGCGAGGACACGCAGGCGATGGTGGAATGCCTGGAGCGGCTGGGCTTTCCCAGTCGGGTCGAACCCGATCCGGCCGAACCGGCCAACCGCACGATCACGATCGAGGGACGCGGCGGGACGATTCCCAACGCCGGAACACCCGGGCACCCCTTGGAGCTCTTCGTCGAGAATGCCGGCACGGCGGCGCGTTTCCTGCCGCCGATGCTGTGCCTCGGACACGGCAGCTACCGGGTGAGCGGCATCGCCCGCATGCACGAGCGCCCGCAGGCAGCCCTGATCGGCGCCCTGCGCCAGCTCGGGTATCGCATCGACACGCCCAACGACCGCCTGCCGGCGATCGTTCACGGCACCGGCCCGCGACCGGGTGCGGCCTGCACCGTCAGCGTCGCCGAAAGCTCGCAATTCGCCTCGGCCCTGCTGCTCAGCGCCCGCATCGGCAGCTGGCAGGTCGCCATCACCGGGGCCAACGAGGACGAACTGCCCTACGTCGACATGACGCGGCGCCTGATCGAGGAGTTTCCCTGGGGCGGTGGCACCTACGATATCGAGGCCGACGCCTCGGGCGCGAGCTACTTCTGGGGAGCGGATTGGCTGCTGCGCGACGACGGCAGCCACGTCACCGTCGAGCCGACGCCGCGCAGCGGCATGCAGGCCGATCAGAAGTTCCTCGAACTCGTCGCCCAGGCTTCGTGGCGCCCGAGCTACTCGCGCCGCACCGACCTCGCGGACAGCATCATGACCGCGATCGTGCTCGCGCCGTTCGCTTCAACGGCCACGCAGTTCACCGATCTCGGCCGCCTGCGGGTGCAGGAATGCGAGCGCGTGAAGGCGCTGCATACCGAGCTCGCCAAGTGCGGCGCCCGAGTGGAGGAGAGCGGCGATACGCTGGTCATCCGGCCGGGCGCCCTGCACGGCGCCGAGATCGAGACCTACAACGATCACCGCGTCGCCATGTGCTTCGGCATGCTGGGCCTGCGCGTGCCAGGCATGCGCTTGCGCCGGCCCGCCTGCGTGCGCAAGACCTTTCCCAATTTCTTCGCCAAGCTCGGCGAGCTCGGCGCCGTGATCAGGGATCCGGCGAGCGGCGCGGCTCTCTCCGGCGACGCCCTGCTGGCCTAGAGCGAGATTTTCTTAGGTCGAAGCACCGCCACAGGCCGCGTCCCGAAGGGCGGGCCAAAGTACGTCTGTTGCCGACCCTTCGAGACGCCACGCTCCGCGTGGCTCCTCAGGGTGAGGCCACTCTTTGGTCCCTCGACCGAAGAAGATCATGCTCTAAGAAGGAAGCCGAGAGGAAATCCATCATGACGCTGAAGCCCCAGACCCGCGACAAGCTGCGCACCGTCAGCACGCCCACGGTGGCGACGGCGCTATTCAAGCGCGGCTTTCGCAATCAGGCGATCCAGGGCGTGCATCCGCTGTCGCACGTCGGACCCTCCATGGTCGGGCCCGCCTACACGCTGCGCTACATGCCGGCGCGCGAGGATCTCAACAGGCTGGAGGTGTTCCGCGATCGCGGTCATCCGCAGCGCAAGGCGATCGAGGATTGCCCGCCCGGCGCCGTGCTGGTGATGGACAGCCGCAAGGATGCGCGCGCGGCCTCGGCTGGCTCGATCCTGGTGACGCGGCTTATGAAGCGCGGCGTCGCCGGCGTGGTGACCGACGGCGGCTTTCGCGATTCGGCCGACATCGCCCGGCTGGGCTTCCCGGCCTACCATCAGCGGCCGAGCGCGCCGACCAACCTCACCCTGCACCAGGCGATCGACATCAACGTGCCGATCGGCTGCGGCGACGCCCCGGTGTTTCCCGGCGACATCATCCTGGGCGACAACGACGGCGTCATCGTCATCCCGGCCAGCCTGGCCGACGAGATCGCCGAGGAGGCGGTCGAGATGACGGCGTACGAGGACTATGTCGCCGAGCAGGTCACCAGCGGACAGGGCATCTACGGCCTCTACCCGCCGACCAACGAACAGTCGCTGAAGGATTTCGCCGCCTGGCGGAAGCTCAACGGACGGTGATTGCTCCTCCCCAGCTCCGCTGGGGAGGCGCATGATCATCCTCCCCGATCGATCTCCTCGAGGTTCATGCCGGTGGTCTCGATGCGGTACCGCCAGGTCACCCAGGCGCCCAGCAGCGATGTCGCGACCAGCAGCGCCAGCAGCGGGCCGGTGCCGGCCGCCGAGAGCAGCACCGGGAAAACGAACGCCGTCAGCACGGCTCCGATCTTGGCGAAGGAGGCGGCGAAGCCTGCGCCCTTGCCGCGGATACGGGTCGGGAAGACCTCGCCGGCCAGCAGGTAGGTCTGGGCGTTCGGGCCCACGTTGGTCATGAAGTTGAACACCATGAAGCCGGTGAACAGCAGGATCGTGCGGACTGGCTCGTCGGCATAGGGCGATGCGGCGGCGAGCGCCAACCCCACCGCACAGCCGAGGAAGCCCAGAACCTGCAGCCGGATGCGCCCGAAGCGATCGGCCATCACGACCGCAGCGAGAACGCCTATGATCAGCAGGGCGTCGATCACCGCCGCGCCCCGTGCCGCGCTCGCATCGAGGGCGATGGTCGCGCCGATGCCGTGCCCGGCTGTCGTCTCGTGGCCGGCCGTTCGCGCCAGTATGGTGGGCGTGAACAGGCCAATGCCGTAGGTGCCGAGGTCCTGCAGGAACCAGGGCACCGAAGCCAGGACAGTGGCGCGACGGGACCGGCCGGTGAACTCTGGTCTATGTATGCTTGAACGGTTTTCGGCTGATACGACGTCTCGACGGACTGTTCTCGCTCGTTGGTCATGAACCCTCGCCCACCCGGGGGGAGTCTTAGAGCACTATCGCTACGAACTGAATCGCGATCAGCGCGGCTTGCGCCCCATCATGAGGGGCCTTCCGGACCGCGAGCGTCTCGCTCGCTCATGAAACATGAGGGAGCGAGACGCTCGCGGTCCGGAAGACCATGGCCTCTTTCACACCTTCATCGGCGTCGCTTCGCCCAGCAGGGAGACGTGGGCGGCGACGATGCGCCAGCCGTCGGGTGTGCGCATCCAGGTGTGGCTCTGCCGGCCGGTTCGGTTGCCGCCATGGCGGCGGAACTCGCAATTGGCCGTCCCGAAATCGCGACCGTAGGTGACGATCCACAGCTTCAGGAGATCGCGATTGACCACGAACCCCGGATCCCGGCCGGCGCGAAAGGCTGCGATCTGGTCATGGCCGTAGAGCTGCTCGCCGACGCCGTAGCGCAGCGTATGCGGGCTCCTCCAGAACAGCTCGTCGAGCACGGCGACGTCGTTGCTGTTCAAGGCCCTCTCGTAGCGCTCGAAGGCGGCCGTCACCTCGGCCACCACCTCGGGGACGTTGATCTCCATGGCGCTCGTCTCCGTCACGCCGGCGGGGCGCTCGCCACGCCCTGCTTCTCGAGCGCCCGCGCGACGCGCAGCGCCGCTGCCTCTTGATAGTGGTTGGCGATGATCTGGACGCCGATCGGCAGGCCGCCCGGACGCTGCAGCGGCGCCACTACAACGGGTAGACCGATGAACGAGATCGGCTGGGTGAACAGGCCGAGATTGGCCCGCACCGGGAGCTCGACGCCGCCCAGTTTCATCATCACCTGGCCGAGCTTCGGCGCCGTGCAGGGCGTCGCCGGCGCCAGGATGATGTCGACCTCGCCGAACAGTTTCTGGACGTTGGTGCGATAGCGCCGCCGGAAGCGTTGTGCCTTGACGTACCACGAGCCCGGCAGCAACGCGCCCGCCATGAAGCGTTCGCGCGTGTCGGGATCGAAATCCTGCGGCCGCGACTTCAGCCGCGGCAGGTGAAGCTGGCCGCCCTCGATCGCGGTGATGACGTAGGCGGCAGAGCGCGCTGCCGCGGCCTCGGGAATCGCAATCTTCCTCGTCGCGCCGAGCGCCTTGGCCACCGTCGCCACCGCCTCCAGGGCTTCGGGCTGCGCGCCGCGCTCGAAGTAGTCGCCAGCAATGGCGATGCGCAGACCGTTGATTCCCTCGAGCAGGGCCGGGACCGTCGGTTCGGCCGGCCGGTCGGTGCACACCGGATCGTCGGGATCCCAGCCTTGCATGGCGTCGAACGACAGCGCGAGGTCGTCGACCGAGCGCGCGATCGGGCCGAGATGATCGAAGGCGTCGACGAAAGGATAGGAGCCGGCGCGGCTCAGGCGCCCATAGGTCGGCTTCAACCCGAACAGCCCGCACAGGGACGACGGCACGCGGATCGAGCCGTTGGTGTCCGAGCCGAGCGCGATCGGCACCTCGCCCGCCGCCACGGCGGCGCCTGAGCCCCCCGACGAACCGCCCGTCATGCGCGAGGGATCGCGCGGATTGCGCGACGGGCCGTAATGCGCGTTCTCGCCGGTGAAGTCGTAGGCGTACTCGCCCATGTTGAGGCCGCCGACCAGAATGGCGCCGGCCGCCTCGAGCTTGCGCACCAGCGAGCCGTCGCGCGCCGCGATCGGCCCGTCATTGTTGATCTTCGAGCCGGCGCGCGTCGGCAGGCCCTTGATGTCGAACAGATTCTTGACCGCGAACGGCACGCCGAGCATCGGCCCACGATGCAGGCCGCGATCGATCTCCACCGCCCGGATGCGAGCGCGCTCGGCAACGATGTCGGTGAAGGCGTTGACGGTGGGCTCGGTAGCCGCGATTCGCGCCAGGGTGGCGTCGATCACGGCGAGCGCCTTCGCCTTGCCCGACATCACGGCAGCGGCGATCTCGGTCGCCGTCGCCTGCTTCGACAGGGGATCGGTCATGGACGGAAGACCGGAGCTGGCGTCAGCTCGTCGTCGAGGTCGATCTCGAGCAACGGCTGTGCGATGGCGAGCGAGCGCTCGTAATTGACGATCACGTTGGCGCGATACTGATCGGCGATGGGCAGGCCCAAGGCCTTGGCCGCCTCGTCGACCAGGCGACTGATATCCGGCTTGTCGTCAGCCATGTTGCCAATTCCTTCCTGTGAAAGTTGCGCCGGGCGCGCGCCACTCCGGGGCGCTCATGCGCTACTTGGGGCCCGCGGGCGCCCCGCCCGCTCGTGGTTCGTGCGCGGGGGGGACGCCCGCGGTCCCCATGAAGCGCCACGGAGTGGCACGCTCCCGGCCATGAGCTTCTCTTGCGCAACGGGGATTTTCACAAGCGCCCAGCAGGGTCTCCTATGCGAAGTGGCAGGCAACCTGCCTTGCCGGACCCACCGTGCGCAAGACCGGCATGTCGGAGGAGCAGCGCGGCTCGCCCTTGGGGCAGCGACCATAGAAGCGGCACACCGTCGGATCGGGATCGATCGGGCTGCGCGGCTCGCCGCTGAGGCGCAAGCGGCCGACCCTCTTGTCGGGCTCGGCCTGTGGGATCGCCGAGATCAGCGCCCGTGTATAGGGATGCCGGGGGTCGGCGAAGATCTCGGCCGCCGGTCCCTGCTCGACGATCTTGCCGAGGTACATTACCACCACGCGATCGCACAGCAGGCGCACGACGTTGAGATCGTGACTGACGAACAGATAGCTCATGCCGAGCTCCTGCTTGAGCTGCTGCAGGAGCTGCAGAATGACCACCTGCACCGAAACGTCGAGCGCAGCGGTGGGCTCGTCGAGAATCAGAAGCTCGGGCTCGACCGCGATCGCGCGCGCGATGCCGACACGCGCCTTCTGGCCACCCGAGAGCTGATGCGGAAAGCGGGTCAGCAGGTCGCGCGGCAGGCCGGTCATGTCGGCGAGCCTGTCGACGCGCTGACGCAGCGCGGCGCCCGACATCTTTCTCAGGCGGCGCAGCGGATCGCCGATGGCGTCGGCGGCCGTGTACCGCGGATTGAGGGAGTCTCCGGCATCCTGGAACACCATCTGGATGCGCTTGCGGTTGGGATTGCCGGCGAAGTCCCGCGCCTTCATGTCGGCAAGCTCGGTGCGCGCCAGCCGAATGCTGCCGGACGTAGGATCGAGCAGCCGGTTGATCAGGCGCACCAGGGTGGACTTGCCGCAGCCCGATTCGCCCACCAGGCCGACCGTCTCGCCGCGCCCAATGGTGAACGTCACCTCGTCGACGGCATGGAGCAGGCGCTTGTTGCCGACCGGGAATCGCTTGACCAGCTCGGCGACGTCGAGCAGCGCCTCGGTCATAGCGGATTCCAGCAGGCGACCATGTGGCGATCGCCGAGCTCGCGACGCGGCAACGGCCGGGCGCATTCGTCGAGGCGACGGTCACAGCGGTCGCTGTAGCGACAGGCCGGCAGATCGCTCCGCCGCAGGTCCGGCAGGCCTCCCGGAATGGAGGCCAGGTCGGCGAGCGACGCCGTCTCGTGCGGCGTCGCCGCCAGCAGCTTCGCCGAATAGGGATGGCGGGGATGGCCGAACAGCTCGCGGCCAGGCGCCGTTTCGACGATGTGGCCGGCATGCATGACGACGATGCGATCGCAGTACTCGGCCGCCAACGCCAGATCGTGGGTGATGAAGACGGTCGCCATGCCGGACTCGTGCGCGAGCTCGCCGATCAGGTCCATGATGACGGCCTGGGTCGTGACGTCGAGACCGGTGGTCGGCTCGTCGGCGATCAGCAGGGCCGGCCGGCAGGAAAGCGCAATGGCGATCATGATGCGCTGGCACATGCCGCCCGACAGCTCGAACGGATAGGCCTCGGCGCGCCGGTCGGGGTCGGGGATACGCACCTTCTTCAGCATCTCGACGGCAGCGCGCGGCGCCTCGGTCGACGTCGCGCCGCCATGGCGCACCAGCACGTCGGCGATCTGCTGGCCGACCCGGCGAATCGGGTTCAGCGCCGTGCGCGGGTTCTGGAAGATCATGGACAGTTCGCGCCCGCGTTGCTCGGCGAGATCGCGCTCGCTCATCGCCAACAGGTCGGAGCCACCGAACATCGCCCGGCCGGCGGTAACCCGCCCAGCCGGGTCGAGGATGCCCATGACGGCGAAGGCCGTGACGGACTTTCCCGACCCCGACTCGCCCACGAGGGCGATCGTCTCGCCCTTGTCGACCTCGAACTCTACCTTCTCCAGCACCTTGACCGTGCCCGAGCGGGTGCGGAACTCGACCGACAGATCCTCGACGGCGAGCGCCGGAATCGCCGTCATGTCCGCTGCCTCGGGTCGATGATGTCGCGCAAGCCGTCGCCCAGCAGGTTGAAGCAGAACACCGCCAGCATGAGGGCAGCACCTGGGAACAGCGCAATCCACCATTCGCCGCTCTGGATGAAGTTGGCGCCCTCGGCGACCATGATGCCCCATTCGGCATCCGGCGGCCGCACGCCGAGCCCGATGAAGGACAGGCCGGCGGCGTTCAGGATGGCGTAGCCCATGGTGAGCGACATCTGCACCATCATGATGGGCATGATGTTGGGCAGCACATGGCCCAGTAGGACCTGCGCCTCGCCATTGCCCGACAGGCGGGCGGCCTCGACGAAACCCGCCTCGCGCCGCACATTAGCTTCGGCGCGGGCGACCCGGGCGTAGAGCGGGAAGTTGATGATCGCCGTGGCGATCACGATGTTGATCACCTTGTTGCCGAGGGCGGCGACGATGCCCATGGCCAGCACGAACAGCGGGAACGCCATGATGGTGTCGGCGAGGCGGCCGACGACGCGATCCGTCCAGCCGCCGAAGTAGCCCGCCGCCACGCCCGACAGGGCGCCCAGCAGGAAAGCCAGCACGACCGAGGCGAAGGCGATGGAAAGATCGAGCCGCGTCGCCACCAGCACGCGGCTGAAGATGTCGCGCCCGAGTTGATCGGTGCCGAACCAGTGCGCCGCCGACGGCGGCTTCAGCGCCATCGCGGCATTGCTCTGCAATGGGTTGTAGGGCGCCACCAACGGCCCGAATATGGCCGCGAACAGGAACAGGGCGAACAGTCCGAAGGCGAGGCCGGTGACCGGATTCTCCGACAGCACGTAGCGGGCGTGGCGCAGCAGAGGGATCATTGCTGGGGACGCGCCTCTTCCGGACCGCGGGCGTCTCGCCCGCTCATGAGAAGAGCGGCCGAGACGCCCGCGGTCCGGAAGACCATGAGGTTTGCTTCATCCATCATCAGCTGTCCAGGCGCACGCGCGGGTCGACCAGCCCGTACAGGCAATCGATCGCGAGGTTCAGCGCGACGTAGAGCAGCGCCATGGTGAGGACGAAGCCCTGGACCGGCGCGTAGTCCGAGGTGATCAGCGCATTCACGGCATAGAGGCCGATGCCCGGCCAGGCGAATACCGTCTCGACCAGCACGTTGGCGCCGAGCAGGAAGGAGAAGACCATGCCGAGGGTCGTGATGACCGGCAGCACGGCGTTGCGGAAGGCGTAGGTGAACACGACGGTCCGCGGCGCCAGCCCGCTCGCCCGCGCGGTGCGGATGAAGTCGCTGCCCAGCACCGAGAGCATCGAGCCGCGGGTCATGCGGGCGAGCGGTGCGAGGGAGAAGATCGCCATCGAGATCGCCGGCAGCGCCAGCTGTCGGAGCGCGCCCCAGAACGTCTCCACGTTGCCGGTGAGGGCGGAGTCTATGAGGTAGAACCCGGTAATGTGTTCTGGTGGCGAAAGGAAGACATCGAGCCGTCCGGTCGGCGCCGGCGCGATCTGCAGCAGGTAGTAGAAGACGTAGGCGAACAGCAGGCCGGTGAAGAACACCGGCAGCGACACGCCGGCCGTGGTGACGATGCGGCAAAGGTGATCGATCCAAGTGTCCTGCTTGACCGCGGCCAGCACGCCGAGCGGGATGGCGATGCAGACGGCGAGGATCAGGGCAGCGAGCGTGAGCTCGCCCGACGCAGGCAGGCGAGTGGCGATCTCGGTCACGACAGGTTGGCCGGTGCTAAGGGAACTGCCGAGATTGCCATGCAGCAGATCGGATATGTAGGCGACGAACTGCTCCGGCAAAGACTTGTCGAGCCCGAGCTTGGTGCGGATCTCGGCAATCGCCTGGGGGCTTGCCGCCAGCCCGGCGAAGTAGGCCGCCGGATCACCCGGCAGCAGGCGGGTCAGCATGAAGGTGACGATGACGACCCCGATCAGGCTCGGCACCGCCGTCGCCAGCCGCGACAGCAGCATCTTCAGCATGGGCGGCAATGTCCATGTACCACCCCCGTCAGACGGGGGAGGTGGCCCGAAGGGCCGGAGGGGGAAAGCCCCAGACCAGGTTCTTCCGATGCCGACGTCGGAATTTCATGAGCCTCGACTGAGGCATTCCCCCTCCGCTTCGTATGACGGGGCACCTCCCTCGTATGACGGGGGAGGCGAGCACAGGGCGCGCCCGCACAGTCCACCCTTTCACCCCTTCACGAGCTGACGGTAGTCGAGCTGGCGATGGAACCAGTAGCGGTAGCCGGTGATGTTCTTCTGCATCGCCACGTTCAAGAGCGGCTGGTAGATCGGCACGCGCGGCACTTCCTCGAAGGCCATGTCGATGAAGCCCTTCACCGCCGCCTCGTACTCCGGTCCGGTGGTGAAGCGCGCCTTGTCGATCAGCGCATCCATCGCCGGGTTCTTGTAGCCCATCGTGTTGAACACGGCGTTCTGGCCGTGATAGCACCAGTAGAAGAAGTACTCGGGATAATTCAGCCAGCCGCCGAAGGCGTTGGTGATCATCGGCATGTTCTTCTTCAGGAGCTCGCCGCGCCAATTGGCGCCCGGGACCTTGTTGATCGTCGCCTTGATGCCGATCTGTGCCAGACTTTCCTGGATCAGCACGGTGAGCGGCTCGTTGGTGCTGGCAAGGCCGAGATCGAACGACAGGGTCGTCGCGAAGCCGCTGCCGTGCCCTGCCTCGGCCATCAGCGCCTTCGCCTTGGCGATATCGGTCTTGTAGCCGTCCTTCTGCGGCCAGTAGACGCCCTTGAACTTGTTGTCGGCCCCGCCGAACAGCGGGATCGCCTGGCCGAACAGTACCGCGTCCATGATCTGCTGGTAGGGCAGCGCCCACGCCACCGCCTGGCGCACCTTGACGTTGTCGAACGGCTTCTGGTTGACGTTCATGCCGAGATACATCATTGCGTTCTCGATCGGCGTGCCGATCACGGTGAGCTTCGGCGAGCTCCTGAGCTCGGAGAAGTCCTTGGACGGCAGGTCGAACGACAGGTCTGCGTCGCCGCGCTCGAGCAGCGCCCGCCGGTTTCCCGCCGACGGGATGATGCGCATGATGATGCGCCTGACCTTGGGCAGCGGGCCGTTCTTCCAGTCGTCGTTGCGGGCATAGACGACCTCCTGGCCGGGCTGCCAGCGCTCGACCTTGTAGGCGCCGCCCGAGGCATGGTTGTTCTTGCACCATTCCATCGCCCACGGGTCGGCGGCGGTTGCATGCTTCTTGCACAGCTCCGAATTCATGATCACCGGCACCGGCACGCCGATGTCGGGCAGGGTGAGCTTGTCGGCGCGGATGAAGTCGACCCGGAAGGTGTGGTCGTCGACCACCACGAACTGGTCGGACTTCTCGAGCGATCCTGCCTTCATCTGGAATGTCGGGAAGCCGCCGACCGTGACGGCACGGTCGAACGACCATTTGACGTCCTTGGCCGTGATCGGCGTGCCGTCGTGGAACTTGGCGTCACGGCGCAGCTTGAACGTCGCCGAGGTCGGCGTGACGTTCCATTCGGTCGCCAGCTCGGGCTCGAGCTTCGTGTAGTCGTAGTGGTCGTTGCCGTTGGCGTCCTTCTTGACGCCATAGGTGATCAACCGGTCATGGGTGTTCCACGACACCTCGTATGCGGGGCGATTGGCACCGACGCCATGGATGTCCATCGAGTTGGGCGGGCTTTCGCCGACGATCAGCAAGGTCTCGTTGCGGGCCTGTGCCTTCGCCGACGACCAGATCGCCGGCGCGGCCGTCGCCGCAGCTCCGGCGGCAGTGGTCTTGATGAAGCTACGACGTTTCATTCCAGTCCCCTTGGTTCCCAGACTCCCCTGCCGTCGAAGGCAAGGACCGTGCCAAACGGCGGGCGCGAGAGAGAGCTGATTTCGGAGGCCCGCTTGTCTACAAGCACGCCATGACCCTGCTTCTCGACCTTGGCCTCCACGCCCTGCGCAGCGCCTACCGGGCTGGCACGCTCGACGTCACCCGCACGATCGAGGAGGTCCTGAAACGCATCGCCGCCGCGAGCGACGACAAGGTCTGGATCGCCCGCGTCACGGATGCCGCGCTGCGCGACGCGGCGCGGTGGCTCGACGCGCGCAGAAGCGATCTCGAGCACCTGCCGCTTTATGGCGTGCCGTTCGCCGTGAAGGACAATATCGATGTGGCGGGCCTGCCGACCACGGCCGCCTGCCCCGGCTTCGCCTACGACGCCGGCGAGTCGGCCGAGACCGTGCAGCGTCTGGTCGATGCCGGCGCCATCGTTGTCGGCAAGACCAACCTCGATCAATTCGCCACCGGCCTGGTCGGCGTTCGTTCGCCCTACGGCGTGCCGCGCAATCCGTTCGATCCCTCGTTCGTGCCCGGCGGGTCGAGCTCGGGATCGGCGGTCGCCGTCGCCGCCGGGCTGGTGAGCTTTTCGCTCGGCACCGACACCGCGGGTTCGGGCCGCGTCCCGGCAGGTTTCAACAACATCGTCGGCCTGAAGCCCACTCCCGGGTTGATCAGTACGTCGGGCGTCGTACCGGCCTGCAAGTCGCTCGACTGCGTCTCGGTCTTCGCGCTGTCCTGCGCCGATGCCGATGTCGTGCTGAACGTCCTGGCCGAGCCGCAGGCCTGTTCGGGCATCGGCCAGAATTTCCGCTTCGGCGTGCTGCGCGCCCGCGATGCCGAGTTCTTCGGCGACGAGGCCTATGCCGTGCTCTACTCGCAGGCGATTGCGCACCTCGAAGCGATGGGCGGCACATCGGTCCAGTTCGACTACGCCCCCTTTCGGGAGGCGGCGCAGCTTCTCTATGGTGGTCCGTGGGTCGCCGAGCGCACGGCCGCGGTCGGCGCCTTCATCGAGGCTGCGGGCGAGGGTGCGGAGGTCTGGCCGGTCACCCGCGATATCGTGCTGGGCGGCCGCGACTACAGCGCGGTCGACGCTTTCGAGGGGCAGTACGAGCTCGCCGAGTTGAAGGCGCGCGCCCAGGCCGAGATGGCCGGCCTCGATTTCCTCGTCCTGCCGACGACCGGCACGATCTATCGTGTCGCCGATCTCGAGCGCGAGCCGGTGCTGTTCAACAGCCATCTCGGGCACTACACCAATTTCGTGAATTTCTTCAGCCTGTCGGCATTGGCCCTGCCCTCGGGCTTCCGCCCTGATGGCATGCCCTTCGGCATCACCCTGGTCGGCCGCTCGCACGCCGAGCGCGCGCTGCTCGCTTTCGGCGCCCGTTGGCAGCGGGCCGTGCCACTGCCGCTCGGCAAGACGACCAGCCAGCTGCCACCACCGGGCGACGATCCCGTGATTACGGAGGACCGAGTGTCGATCGCCGTTGTCGGGGCGCACATGAGCGGCCTGCCGCTCAACGGCCAGCTTGCCGAGCTGGGCGGCCGGCTCGAGCAGTCGGGCCGCACGGCGCCCGCCTATCGTTTCTACGCCCTCCCCGGCGGACCGCCCGAACGTCCCGGCCTGGTGCGGGTCACCGCGGGCGGCGCAACCATCGAGCTCGAGGTGTGGAGCCTCCCGGCATCCGCAGTGGGCGCGTTCCTGCGCACCATCCCGGCACCCTTGGGCCTCGGCTCGATCGCCCTGGCGGATGGCTCGACCGTGACGGGCTTTCTCTGCGAGGGTCACGCCACGCAAGGCGCGCGCGACATCTCCGAGTTTGGCAGCTGGCGACGCTATCTCGAAAGTCTCGCCTGACCTTCCACGCGGGGCCCGAGGCTCACATAGGACACATCTCGAATCCCTTCCCCGCAATCGGGGGAGGTGCCGCCCCGGATTGTGCAACCGGATAGATCGCTGACACTTTGGACCGGATACATGGTTGACACTCAATCATGCGGTTTGGCTCGGCTGATGGCGTCGAACCAGGCCTTTACTTGCTGCGCTGTTCCTTTGTTCGGCCCCCTGCGGAGCCCGTTCCTTCGTCCCGGCCCGCGCGCTGCGCTTGCCGGCGCGCGCAGCGGCCGTCAAGGACGCGCCCCTCTTGGGGCGCGCCCGCCAGGGCCTGTCCTTGACGGTCGCGAGCAGCTGGCAAGCTTGGGCCAGCCGGGAGACGCCGAGCGCTCGAGCCGGCGCTTGACGGGGTTGATGAAGCCGAGCTCGGTGGCGCCATAGCTCACCCGCCAGTTGCCATCGTCGGTTCGCTCGATTCCGACCAGCTCGCCAAGCTGCAGGCCTTCGGGGCCGTGCCGACCATGGTGACGGCACCGGAGGGCTATCAGGCGCTCGAGCGCGGGACAATCGACAGCTTCGGCTTCCCCTACACCTTCGCCTTCGGCGCCTACAACCTCTGCGAGGTGTCGAAGTTCGTCACCGAGGGGCTGGCGATGAGCGGCTTCATGCGCTGGGAGGGCGTCAGCCTGACGGCGTGGAACAAGCTGCCCGACGACCTCAAGGCCAAGCTGCCGATGGCCCAGGCGGCGGCACGCGAGGCGCTGTTCAAGGCGTTCGCCAAGGACGACGCCAAGTGGCTGCCGATCTTCAAGGAGAAGCTGGAAATCACCCAGTTCCCCGACGCCGCGCGCAACAAGCTCATCGCGGCCTCCGAGCCGATATGGCAGGCGTGGGCCAAGGAGCAGGTCTCCGCCGGCCGGCCGGGCGCTGAGCTGCTGAACTTCATCAAAGCCGAGGTCGCCAAGGCCAAGTCCAAGCCCAACAACTAGCCCGGCCGCGTCCCGACATGCTGGAGTTGGCGGTCCTCGCCCTCGTCGTCGTGGCTCTCATGGCCGCGGCGACGTGGGTGGCCGATTCGGTCTACGGCTTCAGCGCACCCATCCCCGGCCATCTCGAAGGCTCCGAGCTCCTGATGCCGATCATCGTCTTCCTGGGCCTGCCATACATGTCGGCATGGATCTCTTCCTCGATACCCTGCCGGTGCGCGCCCGGCGCCGCGCCACCATGGGCACCCTGCTGACCAGCATCTTCATCTACGCCGTCCTCGCCTGGTTCGGCGCCAAGAGCGCCTATCAGCCGTGGCTGTTCGACGACGTCACCATGTCGCCACCCCACCTCAAGACCTGGCCGGCCGGCGCGGCGATCACGCTCGGTTCAAGCAGCTCGGCATCGATCCCATCGTGTTCGGCATCCTCGTGGTGCGCATGGTCGAGATCGGGCTGATGACGCCGCCGGTGGGCCTGAACGTCTACATCCTGAAGGGCGTCGCCAAGGACGTCAGCATGGGCGACATCTTCCGCGGCTGTGGCTGGTTCGTCGCGGTCGACATCATCAACGTCGCCATTCTCGTGGCTTTCCCCCAGAACATCCTGCTGGTCCCACACACGATGATGAAATAACCGGCGCGCGTGGCTGCGCTTCGGGCTCGCGCACCCGAGATGCCAGGTCCGTCGTCCAACGGCGCCCACTTGTCGTCCCTCCGCGCTGCCTGGTGGCGTCTGCCCAATGCACCTCCGCCATCGCGCCACTTCAACCGGCGGGCGTCGGTCTGCTAGGGTCGGCCGTCCAGGAGGAACGCATGTCAAAGATCGCAATCGTAACCGGCGCAGGCAGCGGCATTGGCCGTGCCTCGGCGCTTGCCCTGCTCCATGTCGGCTACAAGGTCGCCCTCGCCGGCCGCCGCAAGGAGGCGCTGGAGGAGACGGCCAAGCTCGCCGGCAACAACACACCGAACGCATTGGCGGTGCCGACCGACGTCACCAAGCGCGACGACATCGTGGCGCTGTTCGCCAAAGTGAAGGCGACCTGGGGCCGGCTCGACTTGCTGTTCAACAATGCCGGCGGCGGCGCTCCGCCGGTGCCGCTCGAGGAGCTGCCCTACGAGACCTGGCTCTCGGTGGTCTCCGCCAACTTGACCGGCCCGTTCCTGTGCACCCAGGAAGCCATGAAGATCATGAAGGACCAGAAGCCACGCGGCGGGCGGATCATCAACAACGGCTCGATCTCGGCCCATGCGCCGCGGCCGTTCTCGGTCGCCTACACCTCGACCAAGCACGCCATCACCGGTCTCACCAAGTCGACCTCGCTCGACGGCCGCGCCTACGACATCGCCTGCGGCCAGATCGACATCGGCAACGCCGTGACGCCGATGACCGAGCGCATGACCAAGGGCGTGCTGCAGCCCAACGGCACCACCGTGCCCGAGCCGCGCATGGACGTGAAGGCCGTGGCCGACGCCATCGTCTACATGGACAGCCTGCCGCTGGACGCCAACGTCCAGTTCATGACCGTGATGGCGACCAAGATGCCGTTCGTCGGCCGGGGGTGATATATTCTCCTCCCCAGCGAAGCTGGGGACATACGGCGACGGAGGGGTCATGCTCCTCCGGACCGCGGGCGTCCCGCCCGCTCATGATGAGCGGACGGGACGCCCGCGGTCCGCATGACCCTTGACCCTTCCGTCGGCGCAGACGCCGACACCTCCCCAGCGAAGCTGGGGAGGAAATGATCTCCCTACACCGACAGGCTGTCCTGCACCCTGATGCCGATGACGACGTCCTGGAAGTCGTTATCGCCGGCGGGATTGGCCTGGTCCTCGAAGCCGAGCTGCATCTCCAGGCCGCCCGGCGCGACGCCTGACAGGACCTGCACAGCGTCGTTCGGGTTGAGCGTGGCGATCGAATGGAAGATCGACGCGCTGCCGAGGTTGCCCAGAGAGGCGCTGTGCAGAACCGGCGGCACGCCGGTGTCGAGGTCGGCGGACGTCGTCGTGCCGGGCGTCACGAACGACAGGTTGTCGGGCAGGTCGCCGTAAGTCGTGGCCCCGTTCTGGATCAGGAAGAAGCCGATGCGCGCGCCGTCGGCCGGCGTGCCGAGGTCGATCGTGCGGGCCGCCGCCGGCACGTCGAGCGTATCGGCGAACAGCACATGGACGTCGCCGATCGTGCCGTCGACCGCCACCTCGTACCAGCCGAGCGTGTTGTGGAACGCCGAGACCGCCGACCTGAGCTCCAGCGTGAACTTCGCCGCGCCGTCGCCGACCAGGAACGGCTCGTTGGTGACGCCGTTGATCTTGGCCGTGTCGATCCGCACGCCCTCCGCCAGGGTCGGCAGGAAGGGCTCGAAGCTCACGATCGTGTGGGCATTCGCGCCGGTGCCGCGGGCGACCGTCATGAACTCGCCCTGGCTGAAGTCGCCGTTCACCTCGAAGGCGGTGCCATCCACCACGATGTCCGTCGAGCCGGCGCCCTTGGTGAAGGTGAAGTGGTCGCGCGACAGGTGCGACCCGGTGATGTCGATCGCGTCCTCGAGACCGAACCCCGCCACGACGTCGCCCTCCAGATTGCCGAGCGTGTCGCGAAGGATGTCTGCGCCGGCGCCAAGATCGATGCTGTCGGCGCCCAGGTCACCCGTCACCGTGTCGTTGCCCGCGCCGGCCTGCAACGTGTCGTCGCCTGCCGTGCCGTTCACCGCGTTGTCGCCCGGATCGTTGCCGCCCGTCGTGATGCCCTGGAAAACCGCGTCGTCGCGGACGTTGAGGTTCTCGATGCGCATGTCCTGCGCCTCGGTCGTATCGGCCGCGTTGAAGGCCTTGTCTGCCGTGCCGAAGAACGTCGACAGGTAGTGCCCGAACGCCACCTGCTCGCCCATGGCGTTGGCCGGCGTGTTGGCCGCCAGGGTGAAGTCGAGCGCCTCGTCCACCGGCGCCGACAGCGTGTTGTCGGTCAGCACGAAGCGGAAATTCTCGCCATTCGCCTTGATGGGATAGCCGTCGCCGCCATTGGCGGTGAAACTGGTCGACGACACAGTGATCCTGGCCGGCGCATCGGCCAGCACGACCCCGTTCTCCACCACGCGGGCGATGACGTTGCCCAGATCGTCGATCAGCGAGAGGCTGAGGATGCGGGCGCCGGCCGCCAGGTCAGGATCGTAGGAGAACCGGATGCCACCGACCTGCCCGAAGCGGCCCTGGTTGGCACCTGCGGCGACGCCGTGCTCGAGGATCGCCTTCAGGCCCGCCGCCGAGGTGTCGAACACCATCAGCTTGTTGTCGAAGCGCAGCGCGTTCTCGACGTCGAGCCGCGAGACGCCGCCGGCCGGCTTGCCGGCGTCGGGGTTGGCGATCGGCGCGATCTTGTCGCCCTCGTCGTCGACGCTGCCGATCTGGGCGCGAATGCCGCCGCCGTTGCGCAGGCCGACGATGAACTGGCCGTTCGCGGCGCTGCCCAGGATTTCCTTCAGGGCCTGGATGCCGCTGTCGGCCGCCAGGTTGCCGAGATTGGTCTCCTGCGAGCGGATGAAGGCCCGCTCGCCCTCGAGATAGACGTCGGTGAAGCCGAAAACGGTGCCATCCTTGGCGGCGATCACGCTGTCGACCGCCTGGGTGATGTCGCGCACCGCGTCGCCCTTGGTGCCGTCGGCGAATGCCGTCGTCTCCAGTTGCGAGTCGCCCACCCCCCACGCCTCGGCGACATTGGCCTTGGTCGAGGCGTAGGCGCCGTTGACGGCCACGTTCTCCGTCAGGGTGTCGAGGATGATCTCGCCGTTGGCATCGAACCCGACGACCAGGCGGCCGAGATAGGTGTACTCGCCATCGGTGTTGACGATCAGGGTCGTCTTGCCGTCGGTACCCTGGGTGACGATCGGATAGGTATCGGCGAAGGTCGCCTCGTGGCCCGGGAAGGTCACCGCCTGATCGTCGGCGTCGCCCAGCCGGGTGTTCGAGCCGGCCGACAGGATGATGTCGACGCCGTGCAGCTTGGTCGCCAGGAGCTGCTCGTTCTGAATCTGCTGCAGGTGCGACATCAGCACGATCTTGTTGATGCCCTCGGCGATCAGCTCGTCGATGATCGGCTGGATCTGCGCCGCCAGCAGATCCATGTTGTCGGTCTCGCCATTGGCGCCCGGACCGGTCGGGAAGCCCTTGACCTCGGTGCCGTTGGGCGAGGAGATCGATTCGATCAGCTGGGTGGTGACGCCGATCAGGCCGATCTTCTCACCGCCCTCGGTCACGACCGCCGACGGCGCGATGCGACCCTTGAGCGTACTGACTTCGGGGACCAGGGTCGTCGTGCCGCCATCCAGCGTGTTGGTGAAGCGCGGGTTGAGGGCGGCGTCACCCGAGAAGTCGAGGTTGGACGACAGGTAGGGGAACTGCGTCCCGACCCACGCACCCGACGGTGAGAAGGCGTCACGGAACGCCGTCGAGCCGAGATCGAACTCGTGGTTGCCGATGGTCGAGGCCTCGACACCGATCGCGTTGTGGATTGCAATGTCGGGACGGCCGGGTGCCGTGGCGCCGATGATCGCGCTGAGCGACGGGTCGGCGCCGGCATTGATGAACGGGCCGGGCAGGAAGTTGTCGCCGCCCGCCAGGATGAGCGTGTTGGCGTAGTCGTCGTCGAAGGCATCGACCAGCGCCGCCATCAGCGGTGCCGTGTCGCCCGCCAGCAGGCCCGCCTCGCCGTCGGAGAAGTGCAGGAGCTGCAGGACGAACGCCGGCGCGGCTTCGAGCTCGAACACGGAGATGGAGTTGCTGACCTCGTTGCTGGCCACCAGCAGGTCTCGGCCAGTGGGCGAATCGGCCGCCGGGATGATCAGCACGCCCTCGGGGCTGATGTCGCCGGCATGTTGCGCGGCGCCGGCATAGGACACCTGGTTGGGATCGGTGATGTCGAAGGCCAGCGTGATGTTCGAGCGCTCCAGCGCGACGAAGGCGAAGGTCCTGCCGCCGACCGAGCCGACGGTCAGGCCCTCCGGCTCTGGCCCCTTGTTGTCGCTGCGTGTGTCGTCCCACAACGACGGGAACTGCTCGGCGATGATGTGCTCGATGACGTCGCCGCTGTCGAACACGCGGTTGCCCGCGCTGTCGACGATCGAGAAGGAGTGCGCGCCGTAGGCCAGGATCTGGTCGATGTCGCCCCGCAGGCCCGGCGCGTTGGACACGACGAGGCGGCCGAGCTCGGCCTGGGTCTTGAGCTCCGCTTCGTTCGGGAACGTCGCGCTGTCGAGGTCGTAGGAGCTGGAGCCGACGCGGACCGTCTCGTCGGGGTCGAGGAAATCGTCGCGATCATCGCCCTCGTTGGCCATGACATAGAACGTCTGGCCGCCGACTTGGTAATTGGCGACGGCGTCCGGCATGTAGAGGCCGAAGATCGGCGCATCGGAGACGAGGTTGATCGCCGCCGTGCCGCGCGCGCCGTCGCGGTCGCTGACGTCGAGCTGGAGGCCGAACCAGTCCTTCAGGCCGAGCGGGACGATGTCGACGAAGGTGCTGCTGGCGATGTCGAGGATGGCGACCGCATTGGCCTCCTGCAGCGTCACCATGGCCCTGGTGCCGTCCGGCGAGACCGAGATGTACTCGGGCTCGACGTCCTGCGAGACCGTCTTGCCGGCAAAGATGCGCACGCCCTCGGCGCGCAGCGCCGCCTCCTGGCCGTTGAAGCCGGAGAAGGCAGCCGTCTGGACGGTGGCGTTGGCAACGCCGTTGCTGATGTCGATGATGCTGACCGAGCCGTCCGGATCGGCACCCGACGCCGCGACCTCGCCTTCGTTGGCGACCAGGATCTTCTTGCCGTCCGGCGTGAAGGTCACCATGTCGGGGAGCGCACCGACATCGACCGACCCCAGCAGCGAATGATCGGCAGCGTTCAGGAAGATCACCTTGCCGGGCAACGTCTTGTCGGCTGCCGGCAGGGCCACCGCCACGATCCCTCCCTTCACCGCCACGCTGGTCACGTCCTTGGTGGCGAAGCCCAGGGTCGTGAAATCGACCGTCGCGATCAGCGTCGGGTTCGATGGATTCGCCAGGTCGACGACCTGCAGGCCGGCGTTCGAGGTCGTGAACAGCCGGTCGGAACCGGGATCGAAGGCCGAGATTTCGGCGCCAGCCAGCCCGAGTGAGCCCACGAAGGTGATGCCGAGCGTACCGGACGCGGTGGTCGACCACGGGGCGGACATGTCGATGCTGGCGATCAGCGCATCGTGGTCGCTCGCCTGGTTGGCGAACTCCGCATTGATGTGGACGTTGTCGTAGTGCGCACCGGCGCGGGCGGCGGTGCTGGCGTACATCTGGTCGAGCGACTGCGCGTTGCCGTCGAACACGTAGTCGAAGCGCTGGTTGACCGGCAGCGTCTCGGACATCGCATGCAGCACTTCCGCGCCGCCGATGGAGAACTCCGGCAGGGTGTCGGCGTCGGGCCCGTCCAGGTAGGTTGCGTGCCCCGAGAGAACCTGCATCGGCTCCTCGAACTCGAACTCGTTGAGGTCGCCGGAGACCACGACCCTGGCGTTCGGGTTCGCCGCCAACAGCGAATCGACGTAGCTGTTCACCGCCTGGGCCTGCGCGGCGCGCGCCGTCTCGGCGCCGTTGAGCGGCGGCTGGGTTCCCATCAGGGCGCCGCTGCCGCCCTTGGAGGAGAAGTGGTTGTTGACGACCGTGACGGTCTGGCCGTTGAAGGTGAAGTCGGCGACCAGCGGCAGCCGGGAGTCGAAGAACGGATGGCCCGCCGCGTTGTTCGCGCCGACGGCCGTCGTCGGCGCCCCGTTGGCGTCGAGGGTACGCAGTGACGATTCGACCAGGTCGACGCCGCGATCGACCCGGTAGAGGAAGGCCACCCGGATGTTGCCCCCGGGCTCGCCGCCGTTCAGGTCGTCGCCGATGAACGGGCTGTCCTGGAAGGCGTACTGCACCGTGCCGCCGGACGCGGCGTTGATGGCGTCGACCAGCATCTGCGAGGTGGTCGAGGCCGACGTCACCGCATCGTTGGTCGCGCCGTTGTTGTCCTGCACCTCCTGCAGCGCCAGGATGTCCGGCGCCTTGAGACTGTCGACGATCTGCTGCGCCAGGGCATTGAACTTCGGCGCGCCGTCGCTCGGATCGAGGTTCTCGACGTTGTAGTTGGCGATGGTCAGGCGGCTGGCGCCGCCGACAAGGCTCGTGACCTCGGGCGCGAGCGTGCTCGCCGCCGTCACGGTATAGGCCGCCGTCGGCAGGACCTCGTAGTTGCCGAAGCTGTAGCTCACCACGCCCGTGACATCGCTGAGCTTGGCGCCGACGCTGACCGACGGCGTCGTGAAACCCGCCAGGAGTCCGCCGTCGTCGTCGATCTGGATGCGCTCGGGATTGAAGTCGCCGCCCACGGTGTTGGTGTTGCCGAACGACGATGCGCCGCCCGAGATGCCAACGCCGCCGCGGGCGGTCAGGCTGTTGGTGTTCAGCCCGTTGGCGGCGTTGTCGTCGTTGTCGACGATCGTAAAGATCTCGCCGAAACTGTTGGTCGGGCTGACCGACACCGGCGTCTTCAGATCGACCAACATGCCTTCGAGGCTTTCGAAGAAATCGATGCCGTCGTTGACCGGATCGAACGTGGTCAGGCCGTCATCGTCCAGGTTGGCAGTCGGCGGCGAGCGGCCAGCCGAACCGCCGAGCTGGGTGGCAACGATGGTCGGGCCTGCCCCCTTGTCGTCGACCGTCGGACTCGTGATTTGGGTGATCGAAAGGCTGCCCGGCGCCGCGCCCGAAACGGTGAACTCGCTCACCGTGCCGGTGACCTCGACCAGGCGACCTACGGTCACCGTCGGCGTGCCGCTCGTGAAGACGAAGATGCCGTCCGACGTTGCGATGTTTCCGTCGCCCGCGGCGTCCTGGATGTAGAAGCCGTTGCCGTCGACGCCGGTGACGACGCCGCTGGTCGTCACACTCTTGCCGACGAAGGGCGAGACGTGACCGGGACCCTGGATGTCGTAGATCGCCGTGGTCGGCGCCGCCGCGGCGACGGTGAAGTCGAGCGCGTCCTGGGCGATGCCGGCGAAATCGTTGCCGGCCTTGTCCTCGATGGCGCCGGCCGCGACGATCACGTCATAGGCCTTGCCATTGGCGAGATTGGTGGCGAGGTCGATGGTGATTTGGGTGCCGCTCGCCGTCACCGTGCCGTCGGGTTCGCTGGTACCTACCGTGATGACGCGCACGTCGCCGGCGTCGTCGGTGACCGTGACGTCGCCGCTGCCGAGCGCCACGGGCTCGTCGAAGGTGAGCACGATGTCGGCCGATGCGGCGACGTTGGTCGCGTTGTCGGCCGGGCTGGACGACAGCAGCGCCGGCGCGGCCGTGTCCGTGCCGCCGGTGAAGACGGCGCTCGACACGTCTATGTCGTCGATGCCGATCCATTCGTCGCTGCCGACGGCGTTGGTCGTGATGATGCGGACCTCGACCTGGGCCTGATTATTGGCGGCGGCCGGCAGGGTGACGTCGATCGCCGTTACCTGCGTCGCCGTACTGGCGGTCGTCGCGTCGGCGATGTAGCCGCCGGGCACATTCGTCCACACGCCGGACGAGCCGACCCGGTACTGCACGGCGAGCTGCTGCTGCGCGTCGTCGGCCGACGCATCGAGATCGCGGACGTTGAACTGGACGCGGATGTCCTGGCGATTGGTTGCATCGAGATAGAGGATCAGCGAGGGCGCATCGCCGGTGCCCGATCCGTTCAAGGCGACGGAGGGATTGGCGATGCCGTCGAACTCGGCGACGCCGCCGCTGGTCAGCGTTGTGGGATTGACTTGGTTGGCGATGACGTCGACCGCGCCCGGGCCGGAGGCGGTCAGGGTGCGAGGATCGACACCGGTCGCAGCCGTCACGTCGTCGCCGAGATAGCCCACAATGCTCGGCACGCCCGGCCAATCGTCGTTGGCCGTGATCTGGCCGGCATTGCTCCAGCTTTGAACGAGGCTACCAGAGGCGAGCGAGTGATACGTGGCCGACATTGACAATCCTCCGCGATTGGCGCGCGTCGTTCGGCCGGCGTCGCAAGGCGGTGCCGTGCCAAACCAGACGCGAGACGGTCTCAAGGCAAAACGGCGGGCGACATCACCCGCGTGGGCTTCCCTTAGCGACCGATCTTTGCGATTCGATTTCAGAGGATGCGCAGGGCGCCGCTACGCTGCCGCCAATCGCGGATTACTTGTGCGAAACGCCGGAAGAGTCTTGCAGCTGTCGCGTAACCGTAAACGACTGTTCAAATGGATTGTGCGCTCATGCAATCGTGGCATCACGCAAACAAAAAGGCCCCGGCGATTGCCAGAGCCCTTTGTCTTCGATCAGAGGCGATCATGCTCTTCTGGACGGCGTGACGTCCCGCCCGCTCGTGGGCATCATCGTTGCGGGAAGAGTGCCTCATGCGCCGCGAGCGCGCCACTCCTGTGGCGCTCTTCTCATTGATCACACATCCCATGAGCACCACAGGAGTGGCGCGCTCCCGGCGACGACCTTCCCTTCACTTGACACCCAACGGCGCCGCGAGCCCGAGTCTCCTGCTCAGTAGCCTTCGTCGTGGAGATTGAGCAGCGGGAAGGCGCTGTGCACGCCGGGGAGATTGGTCGGCAGGGCGGGCGCGATGTAGCTCTTGTCGAGCTGATCG
>NZ_JBFWZI010000075.1:0-32339 GCF_050185545.1 Reyranella sp.
GACGCTGCCGCCTCCCGTGCCAACGCCTGGTACTTGTCGAACACTTGGTGGGCATTGCCGCGGACCCGGACATCGGGGCCGCTGCTGTCGAAGATCTGGTTACGATTGGGCGGGCGGTTGGGGTTGTGATGCTGCTTGTGATGATGGCCGCCGCCACCGCCGCCGCCACCACTGCGACCGCCGCGCGACCGCTGACGATTGTTTGGTCTCATTAACCTAGGGCCAATCTACATGCCGGACGGTTGTTGTTGTTCGCGACCCTCTGCCCTTCCCGGGCGCCGTCACGGCTGACAATCAGAGGGATTAATCGCCCAAGGCCACCATTCAGCCCGGGCCAAGCCCCCCCAAGGGGCGAGATGAACGTAGTCTCATTCCTCGCGATTGCCAACCTTTTATTGCTGGGCATGCACTACCCGGTCGATGCCCGACAGGTCCTTCCTGGGGGAGCCGACGGCGAGCCCGGCAGACTCGAATATCCTCGATATTTCAATCGCTTGACCCTCTCCCGCCTCGACGACCAAATGGCCTCCGGGGGCGACCAGGGCAGCGGCAGCTGCGGCAATCCTGTGATAGGCGGCGAGGCCGTCCGGACCGCCATCGAGCGCCTCGCGCGGCTCGAAGCGCGCGACCTCGGGCATCAACCGGTCGATGGCAGAGGCCTCGATGTAGGGCGGATTGGACACGACCAGGTCGAACGGACCTGCGAGCGCCTTCTCCCAATCCGGGAGCCGCCAGTCGCCGCGGACGAGCCGCGCCCGCGCGGCGACGCCGAGGGCCTGGGCGTTGCCTTCGGTAACGGCCAAAGCCGCTTCCGACGCATCGAGGCCAATCCCGGTCGCGTTGGGGTACTCGCGCAACAGGGTAAGCAGCAGGCAGCCCGACCCGACGCCGAGGTCGAGCAACCGCAACGGCTGCGCGCGCGCGGGCATCAGCGCCAGCACGGTCTCGATCACGGTCTCGCTGTCGGGACGCGGCACCAGCACCGCCGGCGATACCTTGAAGGGAAGCCCCCAGAACTCTCGCTCGCCCAGAATGTAGGCCATGGGCTCGCGGCGGACCCGCCGGGCCGTCAGCGCCCGAAGGCCGGCGGCGACCGGGGCGGGGGCGGCCTCGGCGCCGTGCGCGACCAGCTGCTCGACCGACAGGCCGGCCGCCCGCGCGAGCAGGAGGCGAGCCTCGAAGCGCACATTGTCGATGCCGGCGGCGCTGAGCGCAGTCGCCGCATCGCGCAGCAGCCTGTCGTAGGTCACGGTCAGGCCGCCAGCTCCGCCAGCCGACCCGCCTCGTCGTCGGCGATCAGGGCATCGATGATCTCATCGAGCCCTCGCCCCTCCATCACCTCGGCGAGGTTGTAGAGGGTGAGGTTGATGCGGTGGTCGGTCACCCGGCTCTGCGGGAAGTTGTAGGTCCGGATGCGCTCGCTGCGATCGCCGCTGCCGACCTGGCCTTTGCGGTCGGCGGCGCGCGCCGAGTCGCGGCGCTGGCGCTCGGCGTCGTACAGCCGGGCACGCAGAATCTTCATCGCCTTGGCCTTGTTCTTGTGCTGGCTCTTCTCGTCCTGCTGGCTGACCACGACACCGGTCGGCAGGTGGGTGATGCGCACTGCCGAGTCGGTGGTGTTGACCGACTGTCCACCCGGCCCGGAGGCGCGAAAGACATCAATGCGCAGGTCCTTCTCGTCGATCTTGATATCGAAATCCTCGGCTTCCGGCAGCACGGCGACGGTGGCCGCCGAGGTGTGGATGCGGCCGGACGCCTCGGTCGCCGGCACGCGCTGCACGCGATGGACGCCCGATTCGAACTTCAGCCGGGCAAACACGCCGCGTCCCGATACAGTGGCGATCGCCTCCTTGTAGCCGCCGATGCCGGTATCGGCGAGCTCCATGACCTCGAACCGCCAGCCGCGCTCGGCGGAATAGCGCTGATACATTCGGAAGAGATCGGCGGCGAACAGGGCTGCTTCCTCGCCGCCGGTGCCGGCCCTGATCTCCAGGATGGCGTTCTTCTCGTCGGCGGCATCCTTGGGCAGCAGCATGCGCTTGACGCTGCGCTCCAGCTCGGGCAGGCGCTTCCTGAGCGCCATCGCCTCCTCTTCCGCCATTGCCTTCATGTCGGGATCGGCCGCCATGGCCTCCACGTCCTCGAGTTCGCGCTCGGCCTTGCGCCACGTCCCGATCGCCTCGACCAGGGGCCCGAGATCGGCGTACTCCTTGGACGCCGCCACGAACTTCTGCGAATCGAGACTGCCACCCGACAGCGCCGCCTGCAGCTCGGCATAGCGCGCCGAGATCTGATCCAGTTTCTGCTGCAACGACACGTCTGCTCCTCGGGCACCAGCCCAACAACGCCTTCCCGGCTGTCCGCAGCAACCCGCTCACCTCATGCCGAGGAGCGAACGCAGCGAGCGTCTCGAAGCATCGGCAACAGGCACTGTCGCCTGTACATCCTTCGAGACGCCGCGCTACGCGCGGCTCCTCAGGATGAGGTGTTACTGCCCGACCGGGTCAATGAACCTCTTGTTCGCCAATAAACTCACAAACTCTCAGCCTTTCAAGGCACCTGCCAGGGCGTCCAAGGCAACTTCGCGCTGCTGGCCGCTGTCGAGGTCCTTGAGCTGGGCGACGCCCTTGGCGAGTTCGTCATCGCCGATGATCAGCACGGCGCGGGCATTGACCTTGTTGGCGCGCTGCATGCGCCGCTTCATGTTGCCGCGATATTCCTGCTCGACGGTGATGCCCTCCCGCCGCAGGCTGCGGGCGATGGCGAGCGCCTTGGCCTCCGCCGCCGGGCCGAGCGGCGCCATCACGACAGGGCGCGGCTGCGGCGCCGGCTCGTTGCAGAGCATCATCAGGCGCTCGATGCCGCCCGCCCAGCCGATGCCCGCCGTCGGCGGCCCACCCAGCTCGGCGATCAGGCCGTCGTAGCGGCCGCCGCCCAGCACCGTGCCCTGGGCGCCGATGTGGGTGGTCACGAACTCGAACGCGGTGTGCGTGTAATAGTCGAGGCCGCGCACCAGCCCGACATCGACCTCGAACGGAACGCCCGCGGCCGCGAGTCCATCCTGGACCGCGGCGAAGAAGTCCCGGCTCGCCTGGTTCAGGTGGTCGGCGAAGCTCGGCGCGCCGGCGTTGACCGCCTTGTCGCCCTCGTCCTTGCTATCGAGGATGCGCAGGGGATTGCGGCGCAGGCGGTCGCGCGACTCCTCGGACAGCCGCGCGGCATGGCTCGAGTAGTAGTCGACCAGCACCTTGCGGTATGCCGCCCGGCTCTCGGGGTCGCCCAGCGAGTTGATCTTGAGCACGCAGCGCCCGAGGATGTCTAGGCGATCGAGGATGTCGGCGGCGACGCTGATCACCTCGATATCGGCGCCGGGCTCGGGCGCGCCCAGCACCTCGAGGTCGATCTGGTGGAATTGCCGCTGGCGGCCCTTCTGCGGCCGTTCGTAACGAAACATCGGCCCCGCCGCGAAAATCTTCAGCGGCAGCTGCTGGGCGAGCTCGCCGTTCGACACGAAGGCGCGGCAGATGCCGGCTGTGTATTCCGGCCGCAGGGTCAGCGATTCCCCGCCGCGATCCTGGAACGTGTACATCTCCTTGGAGACGACATCGGTCGTCTCGCCGATGCCGCGGGCGAACAGCTCGGTGAACTCGAAGATCGGCGTTGCCATCTCGCGGTAGCCGTACAGCCGCGCGACATGGCGCGAGACATCGACCACGTGGGCGAACCGCCGATACTCGTCGGGAAGAAGGTCATGCGTGCCGCGCACGGGCTGAAGTTTCGACACTGCTCACACTCGCCTTGGGGTCGGCGTTCTTAGCCGCCGGCCCCGAACAGCGCAAATCTAGTCGCTGCCGGGCCCGATCCTTCCCCCGTCATCGGGGCAGGGTTATCGCATATGGCAAAAAGCTCCGTCGTCTCGAGCGCAGCCGCCCGTAGGGCGGCGCAGTCGAGGGATCTTTCTTGCCGACACCGCAACAAGACAGGCCGCTCCGCTACGCCTCGCTACGCTCGGCTCCGGTCGGGATGACGGAGTTTTTCCACATGCGATGGCCCCCGTCGTCGGGGAAAGCGCTATTCGGCAGCGACCTTGGCGGCAAGCCTGGCGGCCTCGATCTCGGCCGCCTTCTTCTCGATCATGGCCGCAAGATGCTCGACGATATCGGCATCCTTCAGCCGGTGATGCGGCACACCCGCGACATAGACCTGGTGGGTGCCGTTGCCGCCGCCGGTGAAGCCGATGTCGGTCTCGCGCGCCTCGCCCGGACCGTTCACCACGCAACCGATCACCGACACGGTCATCGGGGTCGTGATGTGGGCGACGCGCTTCTCGAGCGCCTCGACGGTGCGGATCACATCATACTGCTGGCGGGCGCAGGACGGGCAGGAGATGATGTTGACGCCGCGATGGCGCAGGTTGAGGGCTTTCAGGAGCTCGAAGCCGACACGGACTTCCTCTTCCGGCTCGGCCGACAGGGAAACCCGGATCGTGTCGCCGATGCCGGCCCACAACAGCGCGCCGAGGCCGATCGAGGATTTCACCGTGCCGGTGCGCAGCCCGCCCGCCTCGGTGACGCCAATATGCAGCGGATAGTCGCAGGCATCGGCGAGTTGCTGGTAGGCCGCAACCGCGAGGAACACATCGGACGCCTTCACACTGATCTTGAAGTCGTGAAAGTCGTGGTCCTGCAGGATACGGGCGTGATCGAGGGCGCTTTCGACCATCGCCTCGGGGCAGGGCTCGCCGTACTTCTCGAGCAGGTCCTTCTCCAGAGAACCGGCATTGACGCCGATGCGCATGGAGCAGCCGTGATCGCGCGCCGCCTTCACGACCTCGCGCACCCGCTCGGCACTGCCGATATTGCCCGGGTTGATGCGCAGGCAGGCCGCGCCCGCGTCCGCCGCCTCGATGGCGCGCCTGTAGTGGAAATGAATGTCGGCCACGATCGGCACGCGCGCGGCCTTGACGATGGCCGGCAGCGCGCGGGTCGAGTCCTCGTCCGGGCAGGAAACCCGGATGATATCGACTCCAGCCTCCTCGCAGCGGCGGATCTGCGCGATGGTCGCGGCGGCATCCGCGGTCAAGGTGTTGGTCATCGTCTGCACGGTGATCGGCGAATCGCCGCCGACCGGCACAGCGCCGACCATGACCCGGCGCGATTTGCGGCGCACGACGTCGCGATATGGCCTGATACTCATGGCACCAATCTAGCTTGGCGATGCCGCCTTATCCAGCCGGCGTGGGCAAGCTCTCACGGGCTTCACACAGTTTCACCCGAGCGTCACATTCTTCCTGACCGCGGGCGGTGCCCGATTGGGCTGCCGGCAAAAGCAATATCCGCATCCCGAGGAGGCCGGATAGCGGCCGTCTCGAAGGATGGGCACCGAAGACGATGCCTGTTGCCCATGCTTCGAGACGCCGCGCTGTGCGCGGCTCCCCAGCATGAGGGGGTTGGTTGCGCCAAGTGAGCAGCACGCCCCACTGGCGAACCGCTCACAAATTCCGAACCGTGCCGAGAGACCTCGCTCAGCGGGCGTTGATGATGCGGTAGGCAATGCCGGCCGGCACGGTGTAGCTCTCGCCGGCGCGGACGTACGTCTGCGCCAGAACATCGCCCGTCGGCGAGCGCAGCTCGACCCAGCTGTTGGCGCGGACCCGGACCGGCGTGTCGACCTTCACCGGAATATTGCTGGTCGCCGGATCGGGTGCCGCCGGCTTGGCCACCGCTTCCTCGGTGGCGGGCGCCGGGGTCGCGGGCTTCGGCGTGTCGACTTGGATGGGAGGCTGTGCGGCCTGCGCCTGACCGATCGCCGGCACCGTCATGACGGCCGGCGGTGCGGGCACCTGCACTACGATGGGCGGTGCCAGGGGCGCCGGCTGGCTCTCCGGTTGGGTCGGCGGCGCGACGCTGTCACGACGCATGGCCGGCCACAGCTCGGCCGGCTGCGCTGCGGGCGGCGAACTGCGCACTTCGCGCGTAGGTTGCGATGGGCTTGTCGCGTTCGTCGACGGCGTGCCTGCAGTCGGCGGCGAGGTGCTGCCGGTCGGCGCGGCGTCCGGCCGCGATGCCAGCAGACGATCGGGCACCGGCGGAACCTTCTCGGCAACCACCGCCTGCTCGCGCGGCAGGTAGTGCCAGGCGGCATAGCCGGCAGCGACAACCAGCAGAACCGTCAACACGGCAAGGCCAACCGGTGCGCGCCGTTCGCCGATGGGAAAATCGGCCGGCAGCGCCACCGGGCGCTTGATCGGAACGGCCCCGGAATGGTGGTACGCCGTCAGTACCTTCTCGGGATCGAGGCCGACATGGCTGGCGTAGGCGCGGAGGAAGGCCGGTACGTAGGCTGCGCCTGGCAGCTTGTCGAAGCGCCCTTCCTCGATTGCTTCCAAATTGGATCGACGAATACGCAGAGCTTTTTCGATATCGGACAGAGCAAGGCCGCGGGCCTCGCGCTGGTCTCGTAGCAAGCGACCGACCGCACGCCCTGACGACGCATCGCGTTCAATCGCACGCCAATCAACCTGATCCGGCATGATGAACCCTGCTCTTCCCCTCTGCGCGAGTATTAGCAGAGGGATTCTGACAGGGCAAAAGCGATTCGACTCTTCGCCGCTAAATTTCGATTGCGTGATCCGCTGCGAACAGTCGCAGCGTCTCTCGCATCGGCCGATCAGGCTGCGATAGCGCAGCGCGCATGAAGCTTGTTGCTTCGCCGAGGTCGAGTGAGCGGATCATCGCCTTCACCGGTCCGATTGCACCGGGCGACATCGACAGCGCGCGCACGCCGATCGCCAGGAGCGCGAGGGCTTCGACGGGACGCCCCGCCATCTCACCGCATACCGCGAGGTCGACGCCAGCGGGCCGCGCCTTCTCGACTACAAAATGTAGGAGCCGAAGCAGCGCTGGCGACAAGCTGTCGTAGCGCGAAGCGACTCTGCTGTTGCCACGATCTGCCGCGTACAAGAACTGCAGCAAATCGTTCGTCCCGATCGAAAGGAAATCGACCTGGCGCAGCAGGCTGTCGAGCTGCCAGGCCAGTGCCGGGACCTCGAACATCACGCCGACCCGCAAGCGTTCGGGGATGGGCTGGCCGCGACGCGACGCACGCTCGAGTTCGAGATCGAGCAGGCGTCGTGCGCTCTGCAACTCACCGACGTCGGCAATCATCGGAAACATGACCGACAGCGGTCGACCGCCGGCTGCCTGAACGAGGGCGCGCAGCTGACGCCGCAGCATTGCAGGCCGATCGAGACCGATGCGAATGGCGCGCCATCCCATGGCCGGATTGTCGTCGCCGAAGGTGCCGACATAGGGCAGCACCTTGTCGCCGCCGACGTCGAGGGTTCGGAACACCACGGGCCGGCCGTCGGCGAGATCGAGCACGCGCGCGTAGAGCCAGGTCTGAGCATCGACGTCGGGAAATTCCGAACGCACCATGAACGGGATTTCCGTGCGGTAGAGACCGACACCGTCGGCGCCGACTTCAACCAGATGCTGCATGTCGATCAGCAACCCCGCGTTCATGTTCAACGAAATGCGCACCTGATCGCGCGTCGTCGGCGGCAGGTCGCGCAACGCGGCGTACTTGCGCCGTCGCTGGATGCGGGCATCGATCGCATCGAGGATCGATTGCAGAACGTCTTCGGCCGGGCGCACCAGCACCTGGGCATTGTCACCATCGACCACGATCGGATCGCCGGGCTCGATGCGCGCCAGGACGTCGGACGCTCGACCGACCACGGGAATGTCGAGGGCGCGCGCCACGATCGCGACATGGCTTTGCGCCGAGCCTTCCTCGAGCACCAGGCCGCGCAGGCGCGTGCGGTCGTAGTCGAGCAATTCCGCCGGCCCCATGTCGCGGGCGATCACGATCATGTCTTCGGGCAGAGATTCCGGGTCGACGATGGCGCGACCGGTCAGGCGCAGCAGCAACCGATTGGTGAGATCCTGCAGGTCGCTCAGACGCTCCCGGATATAGGGGTCGGTCGACTGGCCGAGCCGGGTCCGCACGTCGTCGAAGGCGCGCTGAACGCTGGCCTCGGCGGTCAGGCCGGACGAGATGGCCTCGCGCACCCGCTCGAGCCAGCCGCGATCGTCGATGAACATTCGGAAGGTCTCGAGGATCTCGCGCTGCTCGCCCGACTGCATATCGTGTGCCTCGAGCATGCGGTCGATGTCCTCGCGCACGCCGTGCGCGGCGCTTTCGAAACGCGCCAGTTCCTGGCCGACATCCTCGGCAACGACCTTCTGAATGGCGATTCGCGGCTCGTGCAGGACGGCGCGGCCGATGGCGACGCCCGGCGTCAGCTGGACGCCATCGACACGCAACGGCAGCAGCCCGAGACCATCGACCTGCTGCACCTCGTTGGGGCTGACGAAGTGGCCCGCGGCGATCAGCTCGGCCAGCACCATGGCAATGGTCTGGAGAGTCTCGATCTCCTCCTCGTCGTACTGCCGGCGGGTGCGGTTCTGGACGACCAGCACGCCCAGCGAGCGGCCGGCGCGCACGATCGGCACGCCGGCAAGCGAATGGTAGATCTCCTCGCCCGTCTCCGGCCGATAGGCGAACTGTGGATGGCTCTGGGCGTCGTCCAGCGCCAGCGGACGGGCGTGCGCGGCGATGTCGCCGACCAGGCCCTCGCCGACCCGCAGGCGGGTGCGGTGGACGGCCGATGGATTCAGGCCCTGGGTGGCGAACAATTCGAGCACTTCCCCGGCCCGCAGCAGGTAGATCGAGCACACCTCGGCCACCATCTCGTTGGCGACCAGGCGCACGACCTCGCCCAGCGTGTTCTCGACGGAGTCGGCACGCGCCATCGTGTCCCGGAGCCGCTTTAGGAGCATTCGCGGTCCGGCCAGGGGAGTTGCTCTCTCCATGGTCAGACCGCTGGATGCTTGAGTCGGATGACGACGAAGCTACGGTCGATGACTTGGGCGCAGAATCGCCATGCTGCCCCGGACCGACGGGTCCATTGGGCAGTCCGGCAGGCCATGAGATTGGCTTCGGCGCGCATGGCCCGCTTATAGCAAGACCCGCGCCGAACTGCCTAATTGCTTGTTCGCATAAGCGAAAAGCGCTCAGGCGGCATCGAGCTCGTAGGCCGTATGCAGGGCGCGGATCGCAAGCTCGGTGTACTCGGCGGCGATCAGGACACTGATCTTGATTTCCGAAGTCGAGATCACCTGGATATTTATCCCCTTGCCGGCCAGGGTCTCGAACATCTTGAGGGCGACACCGGCATGGCTGCGCATGCCGACGCCGATCACCGAGACCTTGGCGACGTTGGTGTCCGACTTGATCTCGGCGAACCCGAGGTCCTTCTTGGCCCGGTCGAGCCGCTCGACCGCCCGCGGCAGATCGGCCCGCGGCACGGTGAAGGTGATGTCGGTCGAACTGCCGTCGAGCGACACGTTCTGGACGATCATGTCGACGTTGATGTTGGCATCGGCAAGCGGACCGAAGATCGCTGCCGCCACGCCCGGCCGGTCGGCCACCCGGATCACCGTGATCTTGGCCTCGTCCTTCGAGAAGGCGATTCCGCTCACAACCGACTTTTCCAGCCCCTGCGCCATGATCTCTTCCTCGTCCACAACCAGCGTGCCGGGCAGGTCGCTGCCGAGCGCGGCATTGAACGACGACAGGACCTGCACGCGCACGCGATGATTCATCGCCAGCTCGACCGAGCGCGTCTGCAGGACTTTGGAGCCCTGAGAGGCCATCTCGAGCATCTCTTCGTAGGTGACCCGGTCGATCTTGCGCGCCTTCTCGACGATCCGGGGATCGGTCGTATAGACGCCGTCGACATCGGTGTAGATGTCGCAGCGGTCGGCGCCCAGCGCGGCCGCCAGGGCGACCGCCGACGTGTCCGAGCCGCCGCGACCCAGGGTCGTGACCCGGCCCTCCGGCGATACCCCCTGGAAGCCGGGGACGATCGGCACCTCGCCGGCCGCCATGGCAGCCGACATCTCCGCCGTGTCGATGCCGACGATGCGCGCCTTGGCGTAGGCTGCATCGGTACGGATCGGGATCTGCCAGGACACCCAGGAACGCGACCGCACGCCTTCCTGCTGCAGGGCCATCGCCAGCAGGCCGATCGTCACCTGCTCGCCGGTGGCGACGACGACGTCGTATTCGCGCGCATCGTGCAGGGGGGCGATCTCGTTGACCCACTTAACCAGCTGATTGGTGGCGCCGGACATCGCCGAGACGACGACGGCGACCTCGTTGCCACGTGCGACCTCGGCCTTGGCCTTGCGCGCGACATTCTTGATCCGTTCGGTGTCGCCCACCGAAGTGCCGCCAAATTTCAGAACGATGCGCGCCATGGACCTGCTCGAAAGCGCGGTATAGACACCGTGAGCACTGGAAAGGTCAAGGGTGGCCCATGGCCCACGCGGCTGAGACCATTTCGGCTGAGACCACCGTCGATCCCGCCGAGGTCGAGCGCTTCGCCCGAATCGCCGGCGAATGGTGGGATCCGGCCGGAAAATTTGCGCCTCTGCATCGGTTGAACCCTGTGCGCATCGGCTACATCCGCGACAGCGCCGCCCGGCATTGGCGCCGCGATGCCCTCTCGGGCACGCCGCTGACCGGACTGTCGCTGGTCGATATCGGCTGTGGCGGCGGCCTGCTGTGCGAGCCGATGCGGAGACTGGGCGCCGCCGTAACCGGCATCGATGCGGCCTCCGACAATGTCGAGGTTGCCGCGCGGCATGCCGACAGGCAGGCGCTCGCCATCGACTATCGCCAGGGCACGGCCGAAGCGCTCGCGCGTGCGGGCAACCGGTTCGATATCGTGCTCGCCCTCGAGATCGTCGAGCACGTTGCCGATGCCGAGTTGTTCCTGCGATCCTGCAGCCTTCTGGTGAAGCCCGGCGGACTTCTTTTCCTGTCGACTCTCAATCGCACGGCCAAGGCGTGGGCGCTGGCGATCGCGGGCGCCGAATACGTGCTGGGCTGGCTGCCGCGCGGCACGCACGACTGGCGCAAGTTCCTCAAGCCCTCGGAGGTCGCGCGCAGCCTGCGCGCCAGCGACATGGACGTGCGGGAGATCGTCGGCGTGGTCTACAGCCCGCTCAGCCGCACCTGGTCGCTGAACCGCGGCGATCTCGACGTCAACTACATGCTGTATGCGACGCCCCGCTCGTAGGAGCGTTCCGCTGGGAGCGCGCCACTCACAGGCACCAGTTTTGCCGAAGGAAGGCGTCATGCGCCGGGAACGCGCCACTCCGTGGCGCTCATGCTCATCTTCCGATCCGCACGTGATGTCGGCTATTCCAATGAGCGCCACGGAGTGGCGCGTTCCCGGCAATGAGCCGACTTGTGCTAGTTGCCGCGGGGAATCCAGGGCAGGCGGCCGAACTCGATGCCTTCCTCGGCGAGCGCCTCGGCTTCCTTGTCGGTCGTTTCGCCGTAGATGCCGCGGCGGTCGCTTTCGCCGTAGTGAATCTTGCGCGCCTCCTCGGCGAAGCGGTCGCCGACGTGCTCGCAGTTCTTTTCGACCTGCTCGCGCACCTTGATCAGCGCCTCGCGCAACTCCTTGGGCATGTGGCGGGCCAGGGCGGCCATCTGCTGCTGCTCAGGAGACGGCGTTGGCGCAGGTGCTGGAACCGGTGTGGCCTCTTCCGGCACCGCGGACTTGCCGCCCTTGCCGAGGCGCGGCGACATGATGGCGCGCTGAACCGCGACGTCCCCGCACACGGCGCAGCCGATCAGGGACTTCTTCTCCTGACGCTCATAGGTCTTGCTGTCCTTGAACCAGCCCTCGAACTCGTGGCCGTTGGAGCAGCGCAGTCGGTATAGGATCATGAATCGAGCAACAATTTTCCACAGCTGGCACTCCCGAACGGGGAGTGCCAGAGATGATGGGGTGTGAACGTGGCCCATGCAAGAGGCACGCCTTCGTCCTGGATCGTACAATGGGCGGGCCTCGTCTCGAACGGCGCCCCGGTGCTCGACATTGCCGCCGGCGGCGGCCGGCACAGCCGCTTCTTCGCCAACCGGGGCCACCCGGTCACGGCGGTCGATCGCGACACCAGCCTCCTCGATCTGGATCCCGGCATCGAAGTCGTTCGGGCCGACCTCGAGGACGGCTCCCCCTGGCCGCTGGTCGGCCGGGCCTTCGGCGCCGTCGTCGTCACCAACTACCTCCACCGCCCCCTGATGCCCGATCTGCTCGGCGCCCTCGCGCCGGGCGGCGTGCTCCTCTACGAAACCTTCATGGTGGGCAACGAGCGCTTCGGACGGCCCAGCAATCCCGACTATCTGCTGAAAGACGGCGAGCTGCTCGAGCTCGTTCGCGGCCGCCTGTCCGTGACCGCGTACGAAGCCCGCCTGATCAGCGACCCGCACATGGCGATGGTGCAGCGGATCGCGGCCCGGCGTCCCGGGTAAGATGCTGGGAGCGCGCCACTCCGATGGCGCTCTTCTCGTTGACCACACATCCCATGAGCGCCATCGCAGTGGCGCGCTCCCAGCCCTACTCCGCCGCCTTGGCGAGACCGGCCTTGTGGAGAACCGGTGCGCCGTACGTCCTATCGTGCGTCAGCGACGGCACCATCTTGCGCGCGTCGGCCACCCTGGCGAGATCGATGTCGGCCACGACGAAGCCCGCCTTCTCGCCGCCCGCATCGGCAAGGACCTCACCCCACGGCGCCACGGCGACGGAATGGCCGTAGGTCTTGCGGTTCGAGCCCTTGTGCGTGCCGACCTGGGCCGGCGCCAGGACGAAACAGCCGGTCTCGATCGCCCGGGCACGCATCAGCGCGTGCCAGTGCGCCTGTCCCGTCGGCACCGTGAAGGAAGAGGGGATCGACAGCATCGTCGCCCCGGCGTGCGCGAGGTCGCGGTAGAGATAGGGGAAGCGCAGATCGTAGCAGATCGTCATGCCGAGCACGCCCCACGGCGTCTCCGCCAGCACCGACCGCTCCCCCGGCTTGAAAGTCGACGATTCGCGGTAATTCTCGCCACCGGCCAGCTGGACATCGAACATGTGGATCTTGTCGTAGCTCGCCACGATGCCGCCCGACGAGTCGATCAGATAGGACCGGTTGCGGATTTGTTCCTCGCCCGGCACGCGCACGTGTATCGAGCCCAGCAGGAACCACGTCCCGGTCTCGCGCGCGCTGGCGCGAGCGGCGGCCAGCATGCCGTGGCCATCTTCCGTCTCCGCCTTCTGCAGTGTCTCGGCCCGGTTGGCCCCGATCAGGCCGGTGTTTTCCGGCGTCATGATGAAGTCGGCGCCGGCGTCGCGGGCAAGCCGGGCCTGCTCGCGCACGAACGCGATGTTCTCCGCCATCTCGTTGCTGACGCTGGTCTGGATCAGACCGGCCTTGAATGCCATCACCATCTCTCCGGGTTCCCTCAGCCGGGCTGGGCGAGCAGCGCGTCGAGCTTGCCTGCCTTTTCGAGCGCCACCAGTTCGTCGGAGCCGCCGATGTGCTCGCCGTTGATGAAGATCTGGGGGACGGTATGCCGCCGGGCGCGCTCGCGCATCTCGCTGCGCTTCTTGTCGTCCATCATCACGTCCATTTCCTCGTAAGCCGCCCCCTTGGCGTCGAGCAGGCCTTTTGCCCGCGCGCAGTAGCCGCAGAACGGCGTCGTGTAGATCTCGATCCTGGCCATGGTGACGAACCTCTTTGGACAACTATACCGCCGGACGGACAACCCGCGCCAGCGTGAGCACGTCGACGTGGCGCGCCCCGCCGCGTTGCAGAACGCGCGTGCACGACTCGACCGTCGCCCCCGTGGTCAGCACGTCATCGACCAGGACGACGGCCTTGCCGGCGATCTCCCCGGCCCACCGCGGATGGACGTCGAAGGCCGCGCGCACATTGCCGCGACGCTCCTCGGCGCGCAGGCCGGATTGCGACCCCGTCCAGCGCCGCCGGCGCAGCAGGTCGGGCGCGAGGCTGAGCCGCTCGCGGTCCTCGGCGTGGCGCACGACAGCCCGCGCCAGCAACTGCGCCTGGTTGTAGCGACGCGCGAGCAGTCGCCGCCAATGCAACGGCACCGGCGCCACGATGTCGGCGTCGGCGAGAATCTCGGCCCCGGCCCGCGCCATCCAGGTGCCGCAGGCGCGCGCCAAGTCGGTCCGATCGCCATGCTTGAACGGCAGCACCAGCCGGCGGCTCTCCTGATCATAGACCAGCGCGGCGCGCGCCCGGCGATAGCGCGGCGGCCGGGTGAGACAGCGGGCACACAGCGCGCCCGCGCCGGGATCGGCGGCGAAGGGATCGGCACACCGCGCGCAGTAGGGCGGCGCGATGAAGGAGAAGCCCTGCCAGCAGGCGGCGCACAGCGTGCCCGGCGACTCGACGATCTCGGCGCAGCGCAGGCAGAGCGGCGGCAGCACGGCGTCGAGCACGATCCGACCCGCGCCGCGGCAGAACCGGCCAAGTCGGCCGGTCAGCATGATGGGGGAAGGAACATGCCCCGAGAAGGAAGCATGCCCCGAGAAGAGTGGGCAATTGCGCCAACAGGATGGCGCTCGCATATGGACGCGCTCTTCATTCTCCTCCCCAGCTTCGCCGGGAAGGTGCCCCGTCATACGGGGCGGAGGGGTCATGAGTCACAAGAGGCAACGGAGCCATGACTCATGACCCCTCCGTCGCCGTAAGACGGCGACACCTCCCAAGCTTCGCTGGGGAGGAGGTGTTTTTTACCCATATGCGAATACCCTGCCTACCCGACGGCGGGCTTTGGCCCTACATACGGGCTGTGATCGCACCCGATCCCCTGCTGGTCTTCGATCGCGCGACCCTGCGGCAGCGGCGCGAACGGGCTGCCGGCCGTTGGGATCAGCGGGCCTTTCTCAAGCGCGAGATCGCTTCCCGCCTGGTCGAGCGCCTCGGCGACGTCCGCCGGGTGTTCCCCCTGGCTCTCGACCTTGGCTGCCACGGTGACGAGATCGCCACGACACTGGGCGGGCGCCCGGCGGTCGAACGGCTGATCCGCAGCGACCTCGCCCTCGCCTTCGCCGGGCGCGCCCGCGGCCCTGCCGTTGTCGCGGACGAGGAATTCCTGCCCTTCGCCCCGAAGAGCTTCGATCTCGTCATGAGCGCCATGGCGCTTCACTGGGTCAACGATCTGCCCGGCACGCTGATCCAGATCGCCCGCGTCCTCAAGCCGGACGGCCTGTTCCTGGGCGCCATGCTGGGCGGCTCCACCTTGTGGCAGTTGCGGCAGGCCTTGGCGGCGGCCGAGAGCGAGATCGAAGGCGGGCTCAGTCCGCGCATCTCGCCGTTCGCCGACCTGCGCGATGCCGCGGGCCTCCTGCAGCGCGCGGGCTTCGCGCTGCCGGTGAGCGACAGCGAGACGATCGCCGTGGAGTACGCCGACGCGCTCGCCCTGATGCGCGACATCGGCGGCATGGGCGAGGGCAACCTGGTGGTCGAGCGGCGCCGCGGCCTCGCCCGTCGCGCGACGCTCCTGCGCGCCGCGCAAATCTATGCCGAGCGTTTCACCGCGCCATCGGGCAGGATCGTCGCCAGCTTCGAGGTGCTTTTCCTGCACGGCTGGGCACCGCACGCCTCGCAGCCCAAGCCGCTCGCTCCCGGCAGCGCGGCGCGACGGCTGGCCGATGCCCTGGGGACGGACGAGGTCAGCGCTGGCGAGAAAGTCGAACGGAGCCCGAGGTGAACCGGTGACCAAACTGCCGTTCGGCGAGGTGCTGTCCGAGAGTTTCAGCTTCTTCTTCGCCAATCTCCGCCTGTTCTTCCATCTCGTCACCATTCCGTGGATCGCGTCCCTGGCAATTCGCATCATCGGCGCGGCGCTCGCGCACGATTCGCTCGCCGCCGTCCTGGTCGAGAAGGCGCTCGATGCCGTGCCCACGGCGATGTTCATGGTGGCATGGCAGCGCGCGGTCCTGCTCGGTCCCAACCGTGTCGATCGCCTGCCCGGCGTCGGCTGGTCGCCGCGCGAATCGGCCTATCTGATTCACCTGGTGAAAATCGCCGGCATCACGTTCGTGCTGATCGCCGCCTTCATCTTCACCATCGGGACGCTCAACCCCGAGACGATGGGCATGGGCGCGCCCCCCGATCCCGAGCTTGCCCGCCGCCAGGCGATGGCAGCGCCACTCGGTGCGGGCTTCACCATCTCTCTCCTACTCGCGCTCCGCGTCAGCTTCGGGCTCGCCGCCACCGCCGTCGACGTGCCTTTCTCGCCGCGCCTGTCGTGGGCCTACAGCCGCGGCAATGCCTGGACCATCATCGGCCTGCTGTTTCTCACCTTCTTCGTCGGCGCCCTCGCCACGACGGCGGCGAGCCTGGTCGCGCTGGGCCTGATGCGCGGCATGCTCGGCGCCGACAGCGCGGCGGTGCTGGTCACCTGGCTGGTGGCGATCCTGGTCTCCTACGCCGGCGCCGCCCTCGCGGCGACCGTCCAGGCCGTCATCTTCCGCCGGCTGCTCGCCTGGCGCGAGGGCGCGCCCCTGCCGGCGGTGACGTAAGGCGAGACTCTCATGATCTTCTGGACCGCGGGCGTCTCGCCCGCTCATGCTTCATGAGGCGGGCGAGACGCCCGCGGTCCAGAAGACAATCACAACAGATCGCGCAGCAGCCCCACGAGCGGCACGTCGGCGGGTGGCATCGGGTAGCGCGACAGCTCCATCGGCTTCACCCAGCGCAGCGCCTGGCCCTCGCGCGACTGCGGGATGCCGAGCCATTTGCGGCAGGCGAAGACCGGCATCAGCAGATGGAATGTTTCGTAGCCGTGACTGGCGAAGGCGATCGGCGCCAGGCAGCTGGTCGCCGTCTCGATGCCCAGCTCCTCGTGCAGCTCGCGCACCAGGGCCTGCTCCGGCGTCTCGCCGGCATCGACCTTGCCGCCGGGGAACTCCCACAGACCGGCCATCGACTTGCCGACAGGACGCTGGGCGATCAGCACGCGGCCGTCAGCATCGATCAGCGCCACCGCGGCGACCAGGACGAGCGGGCGCTCGCCCAGGGGCGGCGGACCGCCCGGACACTCCAGCTCGGAAGTGCTCAAGAACGATAGCTGCCGTTGATGTCGATGTAGCCGTGCGTCAGGTCGCAGGTCCACACCGTGGCGCGGCCGCGGCCGATGCCGAGATCGATGTCGATCACGATGTCGGTGCCCTTGATATGCCGGGCTACCGGCGCCTCGTCGTAGTTGGGCACGACCTGGCCGCCATCGGTGATGCGCACGCCGCCGATCGAGATCCTGAGCTTGTCGCGGTCGGCGCGCTCGCCCGACTTGCCGACGGCCATGACGATGCGTCCCCAATTGGCGTCCTCGCCGGCGATCGCCGTCTTGACCAGCGGCGAGTTGGCGACCGCCAGCCCTATCTTGCGTGCCGCGCCGTTCGACGAGGCGCCCCCGACATTGATGGTGACGAACTTGCTGGCGCCCTCGCCGTCGCGGGCGAGAAGCTGCGCCAGCTCGATCAGCACCTCGTCGAGCGCCCGCTTGAAGTCGACCAGCACGGGGTCGTCCGCTTCCTCGATCGGGGCATGCCGGGCGGCACCGCTCGCCACCATCAAGAGCGTGTCGCTGGTCGAGGTGTCGCCGTCGACGGTGACGCAGTTCAGCGACTTGTCGGCGGCATCGGACACCAGCTTCTGCAGCACCGGCGCCGGGATCTTGGCGTCGGTGAAGACGAAGGCCAGCATGGTCGCCATGTCGGGCGCGATCATGCCCGAGCCCTTGAGGAAGCCGTTGATGGTAACGGTGCGCTCGCCGATCTTGGTCTGGCGGCTGGCGAGCTTGGGAAAGGTGTCGGTCGTCATGATGGCGCCAGCGGCGGCCGACCAGCCATCCTCGCGTGCCGACTTGATCATTGCCGGCACGACGGCGGCGATCTTCTCCCACTCGAGCGGCTGGCCGATCACGCCGGTCGAGGCCATGAAGACCTCGTTGCGCGGGCAGCCCAGGGCCTGCGCGACGGCCCGCGTGCTCTCCTCCACGGCCTTGTCGCCGAGCTTGCCGGTGAAGGCGTTGGCATTGCCGGCATTGGCGACGATGGCGCGCACCTTGCCGCGCGACAGGTTCTTGCGGCACCAGTCGACAGGTGCGGAGCAGGTCTTGGATCGCGTGAGCACGCCGGCGATGGTGGCGCCGGCCGGCACCACGGCGAGCATCACGTCATCGCGATCCTTGTAGCGCACGCCGGACGGCGCAGCGGCAAGCTTGACGCCGGCGATGCGCGGCAGCGTCGGCGTCGTCTTCGGCGCGAGCGGCGATAGGGCGTGCTTGACGGCCATTTACCTCCCCCAACGGACGGTCGAGCATGGATCGACCGTTCGAAGCGGGGAGCCTACACCAGAAACGCCGCAAAATGTGAATTCTACTTGGTGCCGGTCGGCGGTGCCGCGGGCGCCGCTGCCGGCGGCTTGGCCGGAGTCGGTGCTGCCGGTTTGGCCGGAGTCGGCGTCGCCGGCTTGGCCGGGGCCTCCGCCTTGGTGCCGTCGATGTTGAATTTCTCGATCTTGGCGCCCGATCGCAGATGGTCGAGGTGCGCGGTCACCGCCTCGCGCACCATCTCCTCGCGCAGCTGATCGGACAGCTCCTCGAAGGCCGGCGGCGGCGCCTTGCGTCGGTCCTCGACCTTGATGACGTGGAAGCCGAACTGGGTCTTGACCGGCGTTTCCGTCAATCCGCCCTTGTTGAGGGCGAACGCCGCGTCGGCGAACTCCTTCACCATGTCGGACTTCTTGAACCAGCCGAGATCGCCGCCCTCGGCGCCCGACGCCTTGTCGGTCGATTTTTCCCTGGCGAGCTTGTCGAACGCCGTTCCCTTCTTGAGCTCGGCAATCAGCGCCTTGGCCTCGTCCTCGGTCGACACCAGGATATGGCGCGCGTGCACCTCCTCCTCGGCCGGCAGGGACTTCAGCCGCTCCTCGTAGCGCTCCTGCAGCTTCTCCGGCGTGACCTTGCGGGCGACCTCGCGCTGGATCCAGAAATCCTGCAGCACCTGGTCCTCGACGAAGGCCATGCGCTTCTTGAAGGCGGCGTCCTCGGTGACCTTGTTCTTGCGTCCCTCCTGGACGACCAGCTTGCTGTCGATGATGCGGTCGAGCAGCGCCGGAAAGACCGCCTGCAGCGGCATGCTGCGGTATTGTTGCGGCAGGGCCTGCTGGGCCACCTCGAGCTCGGAAAGACGGATCGGCTGGCCGTTGACGATGGCGACGACCGGGTCCTTGAGCGGCTGGGGCGCCTGTGCCGGCGGCTTGGCCGGCGGCTTCGCCGCGGGCTGCTGGGCGACCGCCGGCCCGGCGATCGCGACGGCTGCGCAAAACAGCACAAGAGGGCGCAGCAGACGCAGGCAAAGGCTCATGGCGGACTCCGGAAGCTCGTCGCGACGGCTGTTCGCGATTCATTGCGTTTACACAGGGCCGCGCGGGCCGAGCAAGGCCCGCCGACCGGACGAGGCCCGCAATGACAGTGGATTGCGGCACTTTTTCGTGAGCACCGTGTCGACGATGAGACCTAGGTCCGCCGCTTGGTCGCGGGCGGACGCGAGGCTTCCCTGGGCCCCGGCCTCGGCCATGCCGGTGCGTTGACACTGGCGAGGCTGCTCTCTATCTGAGATAAGGTCGGCGGGCCCAGGTGCCCGCCTAAGTCATTAAAGTATCGAGGGTTTCATGCTACGAGCGCTCGCTCGAAGCCTGTTCGGCACTGCCAACGATCGGGTCGTCAAGAGCTTCGACAAGCCGGTGGCGAAGATCAACGCTCTCGAGCCCGACCTTGCCAAGCTCAGCGACGAGCAGCTGCGCGCCAGGACCACCGAGTTCCGCGAACGCCTGGCCAAGGGCGAGACCCTGGACGATCTGCTGCCCGAGGCCTTCGCCACGGTGCGCGAGGCGGCCAAGCGCACGCTCGGCCAACGCCATTTCAACGTGCAGCTCAAGGGCGGCATGGTGCTGCACCAGGGCAAGATCGCCGAGATGAAGACCGGCGAAGGCAAGACGCTGGTCGCCACCCTGCCGGTCTACCTGAACGCCCTGGAAGGCAAGGGCGTCCACGTCGTGACGGTGAACGACTATCTCGCCAAGCGCGACGCCGAATGGATGGGCCAGATCTACAAGTTCCTCGGCCTCACGGTGGGCGTGATCGTCCACGAGCTGGACGACGGCCAGCGCAAGGAGGCCTACGCCTGCGACGTCACCTACGGCACCAACAACGAGATCGGCTTCGACTACCTGCGCGACAACATGAAGTATCGCCAGGACGCCATGGTGCAGCGGCCATTCAACTACGCGATCGTCGACGAGGTCGATTCGATCCTGATCGACGAGGCGCGCACGCCGCTGATCATCTCCGGCCCGGCCGAGGACTCCTCGGAGCTCTACCGGCGCGCCGACACCGTGATCCCGCGCCTGCAGGCCAGCCACTTCGAGAAGGACGAGAAGAACCGCACGGTCGTCCTGACCGACGCCGGCGTCGAGGCGGTCGAGGATATCCTGCGCGCCGACGGGCTGTTGCCCGAGGGCATCGGCCTCTATGCGCCGAACCAGGTCTCGGTGCTCCACCACGTCACCCAGGCGCTGCGCGCCCACAAGCTGTTCACGCGCGACGTCGACTACATCGTCAAGGACGGCCAGGTCGTCATCATCGACGAGTTCACCGGCCGCATGATGGCCGGTCGGCGCTACTCCGAGGGCCTGCACCAGGCGCTCGAGGCCAAGGAGCATGTCGAGATCCAGCGCGAGAACCAGACGCTGGCCTCGATCACCTTCCAGAACCTGTTCCGCATGTATCCCAAGCTGGCCGGCATGACCGGCACGGCGATGACCGAGGCGGCCGAGTTCGGCGAGATCTACAGGCTCGAGGTGGTCGAGATCCCGACCAACGTCGACGTGGCGCGCAAGGACGCCGACGACGAGATCTATCGCACCCTGGGCGACAAGACCCGCGCCATCGTCAAGCTGATTGAGGAATGCCGCACGCGCCAGCAGCCGATGCTGGTAGGCACGGTGTCGATCGAGAAGTCCGAGGCGCTGTCGGACGAGCTCAAGAAGCGCGGCATCCCGCACAACGTGCTCAATGCCCGCTACCACGAGCAGGAAGCCGAGATCGTGGCGCAGGCCGGCCGGCCCGGCTCGGTGACCATCGCCACCAACATGGCGGGCCGTGGCACCGACATCCAGCTCGGCGGCAACGCCGACATGCTGGTGCGCCAGTCCGAGGCCGAGATCGCCGCCAAATTCCCCGACGAGACCGCCCGACAGGCCGAGTTCGAGCGCGTCGCCGCCGAGATCAGGGCCGAGGTGACGCGCAACCGCGAAATCGTGGTCAAGGCCGGCGGCCTCTACGTCGTCGGCACGGAACGCCACGAGAGCCGGCGCATCGACAACCAGCTGCGCGGCCGCTCCGGTCGCCAGGGCGATCCGGGCGCCTCCAAGTTCTTCCTGTCGCTGGAAGATGACCTGATGCGCATCTTCGGCAACAACAAGGTGCTCGACTGGGTCCAGAAGAAGGGCATGGCCGACGACGAAGCGCTCACCCATCGCTGGCTGAACAAGGCGCTGGAGACGGCGCAGGGCAAGGTCGAGGCGCGCAACTTCGAGATCCGCAAGAACCTGCTGCGCTTCGACGACGTCATGAACAGCCAGCGCAAGGAGATCTACAACGAGCGCATCGAGCTGATGGCCACCGAGGACGTCTCGGAGACGGTGGCCGGCATGCGCCGCGACGTGGTCGACGGGCTGGTGTCGAAGACCATTCCCGAGGGCGTCTATGCCGAGCAGTGGAAGGTGGGCGAGCTCAAGGACGAGGTGCAGCGCATCTTCGGCCTCGACCTGCCGATCGATGCCTGGGCGAAGGAAGAAGGCATCGCCGAGGACGAGATCAAGTCGCGCCTGAACGACGCCACCGACCGCCTGTTCGCACAGCGTGCGGCGCAATACGGGCCGGAAGTCTGGCGCCAGGTCGAGAAGAGCGTGCTGATGCAGCTGTTCGACCAGAGCTGGAAGGAGCACCTGCTGCATCTCGACCATCTGCGCCAGGGCATCGGCCTTCGCGCCTACGGCCAGAAGGATCCGCTGAACGAGTACAAGCGCGAGGCGTTCAACCTGTTCAACGACATGCTGAGCGGGCTGCGCGAGCAGGTCGTGGGCCTGCTGTCGACACTGCAGCTGCGCATGGAGCAGCCGCCGATGCCGGAGATGATGCCGGCGGCGCAGATGCACGAGATCCACGAGGACCCGGCGCTCGCCGCCGCGATGAGCGAGGACCCGGGGTTCGATCCGGCCGACCCGGACGGCGGCGGCGTCGCCACGCTGCACCGGCCGCGCACGAACGCCCGGCAGGCGCGCGATCCCAACGATCCGTCGACCTGGGGCAAGGTCGCCCGCAATGCCGCCTGCCCGTGCGGCTCGGGCAAGAAGTTCAAGCACTGCCACGGCCGCGTCTAGAGCCGCCATTTTCGTGACCTCGGGAACCACGCAATATCGGGAGCCGCGTTCACCCTCCGAGCAACGCGAGCCCGATCACTGCGAGAACCCTGGATCGCCTGTCCACGTATCCCGGCCTCGAGTATTTGTGGATTTCCTTCAATGACCATCGCAAGGACGCGTACGAAAAGGTCATGGCGCTTCCGTACGACAGGACCATCGAGCGCCTCGACCTGATCCACGCCAGGAAGGCAGAGGGAGCATTCACCGTTGGTGTGGTGCTGTCCCGGGTCGGTGACGGATCGGCCGTCGACCACGACTTCTGCCAGTGGGCGAAGGCCAACTATCCGCTGTTCGATCCGGAGATCTTCGCCCGCGGCGAATGGCTGGGGTTGAGTCGGCCGCCTCGGTGTCGCCTCCGAACATCGGCTGCATTCGATGGTTTGACTGGTCCATTGCGGCGACGGGCATCGTTACCATTGCTGCATGGAAAGGCCGAGGATCCGATCGGCGATGCGAGCAAGAGCCGCCTGCTCGAGATCCACAATAGCCCCGAGTAGCGCAGGCTTCGCGAGTCGGCGCTTTCGCGCCTCGAGGTCGATCCCTGTCGGACGTGCAACTTCCTGTGAAGCCCGGTCAACGTTCTGTCGACACGATGAGGATCATCGGGCGTTCGATCTCCGGCGCGAGGCGGGGATCGCCTGTGATCTGATCGGCGGTCGGGGCGAATTCGACGACGCCGCGAAGGGCAAATCCGGCGGCGAGAAGGGTGTTCAGGGTCGTGCCGATCGTGCGGTGATATTTCACGACCCCCTTGGCCAGCCAGTCGGTGACCCGGCGGCCTTCTACGGAATAGCCGTCGACCGGCCAGCTCATGCGGCCGTCATCCGCCCTCGACCAGCCCGGGTTGGCGGGCGCCATGTAGATCGGATGCTCGATGGTGAAGACGAAGCGCGCGCCGGGAACGAGTGCCTGGTGCAACGTCCGCACCAGCCGGCCGAAATCCTCGAGGTAGTGGAAGGTGAGCGAGCTGTAGGCGAAGTCATAGGCAGCCGCCGGCAAGCCGAGCGTCTCGAGGTCGGCGATTCGGTAGGCGACGCGCGCGTCGTTCGTCTCGCGCCTGGCGCGCTCGATCATTCTTTCGGAAAGGTCAATGCCGACGACGTGCGCCGCGCCCTGCTCGGCCGCCCAGCGCGCGAACCAGCCGAAGCCGCAGCCGAGATCGACCACGCGCCTGCCGCGCAGATCCGGCAACAGCGCGCGGATCGCCGGCCACTCGGGTGCGCCGTCGAGCCCGTGTCGGGATCGCGGCAGCCGGCTGTAGCCCTCGAAGAATTCCGCCGTGTCGTAGATGTTCTGTGCCATGTGTCTCTCCATCGGATGGTCGAAGGACGAGGCACGCACCGCAACGCTCGTCCGTTTCCGGCGAGGCTGCGGGTCCGCGACACGCGCTGTGGCCTAGCGCAATCCACTCCCCTGCATCCCGCCTGTTGGGATGCAGGCCAGTCGGGCAACAATGTGGGTGTCCGGCTCGCGCATGCCGGGTTCTTGGCACAGGCTTTGGATTCGGGTCAATGCCCAGCGACGTGTCATGTGCTGGGAGCGCGCCATTCCGATGGCGCTCTTCTCATTGATCACATATCCCATGAGCGCCATCGGAGTGGCGCGCTCCCAACACATGAGCACATGACCTCCGCCTCGTCAGCGCGGAGTGGCAATGTCCACATGGTCGGGCGCAAGGCCCAGCCGGTGGCGCTCGTGCATGATCGAGTAGGCCGCTTCGAGGTGCTTCGCAAAGGCCGTGCTGTCGAACAGCGCCGATGAAGGCCGGTTGGCCTCGACCTTGCGCTTGATTGCCGCCAACGCGTCCGGAACAGTCGCCAGGTCGACCGCGCGCTGCTCGTAGTCTCTAGCCGTGTCGGCAACCAGCTCGGGCACGCCGATGGCTTGCAGCAAGCTGGCGGCCACCCTGCCGGCGAAGGCCTTTCCGATCAGCGTCAGCACGGGCAGCCCGGCCCACAGGGCGTCGCTCGCCGTGGTGTGGGCGTTGTAGGGCAGCGTATCGAGGAACAGGTCGGCGGCGCGATGTCGCGCCAGATGATCGGCGAGCGGGATGCGCTGCGCGAACACCAGTCGATGGCCGTCGATGCCTCTCGCCTCGGCCTCGCGGCGCAGGTTGCGAACGGCCGCGGCGTTGTCCTCGATCAGCCACAGCCGGCTCCCGTCCACCCTCGCCAGGATGCGCATCCAGCTGTCGAACGTCACCGGCTGGATCTTGTAGCTGTTGTTGAAGCAGCAGAACACGAAGCCCTCGCCCAGTCCCAGCTCCTGGCGCGACGGTGTTCGCCCCGATATCGGCTTCCTGCTGTCGTTCACCTGGTAGCAACCCGGCAAGCAGACGACTTTCTCGCTGTAGTGCCGTCGGCTCTCCTCGGGGATGACCACGCCGTCGGCGATGATGTAGTCGATGTGGCGCGTGCCCATCGTCCCGGGATAACCGAGATAGCTCGCCTGCACCGGCGCACAGCGTCCGGCGAAGACCGTCGGCCGGCTGTCCCGCGTATAGCCCTTCAGGTCGATCGCGATATCGATACCGAGCTCCCGCGACAGGCCGACGATCTCGCGGTCGCTTCGCGTGCGGACGTCGACGAAGCGATCGAAGGCAGCCGTCAACCGCCGTCGCATGTCGTCCCGCCGATCGGGGCCGAACGAGAAGGCGATGCAGTCGAAGCGGCTCCTGTCGTGCCTCTCGATGAGCTCGGCGATCAGATAGGCCGTGGCATGGTCGTGGAAGTCGGCCGAGTAGTAGCCGATGCGGATCCTGTCCCGCTGGTCCCGCGCGACGAACGGGCCGGGACTCCCGACGGGGCCGTAGCGCGCTGCCGCATAGATCTCGCTGGCGCGGCGGTGCAGGGCCGGGTCATCGAGGATCGCAAGGGCAATGAACGGAGACGTCGCCCGCTTCCCGCCGGCAATTCCGTCCGCTAGGCTGGCGACGTCGCGTTCGTGGGTCGCCCAATCGCAGGCCTGCCTCCTGGTGTGCAGTTGTTCGCCCAGCAGGAAGTCGGCGCCGGGGTCGAGGGCGAGGGCCTTGCCGTAGCTTTCCGCCGCTGCCTCCAATCGCCCGAGGTCGCGCAGGGCAAAGCCTCGGCGCGACCAGGCCTCGGCGTGGCCAGGGGCCAGGGTGATGGCCTGATCGTAGCCCGCGACGGCATCCTCGAGGCGACCCAGCTCGTAGAGCGCATGTCCGCGACTGCACAGGACGCTGGCGTCCGGTCGGAGGGCAATGGCCCGGTCGTAGGCGGCGACGGCCTCTTGCAGGCGCCTCAGCTGGCGCAAGGCGTTGGCGCGATTGGCATGAAGGGCGGCCTGTGCCGGCCGGAGCGCAATCGCCCTGTCGTAGCTCGCCACGGCATCGTCGAAGCGACCGACGTCGAACAGGACGACGCCGCGGTTCGAATGGGCTTCGGCATGACCCGGCTGGAGCGCAATGAGTCGGTCGTAGGTCGACACCGCTTCGTCGCGACGTCCCATCGCGTAGAGCACGTTGCCCCGGTTGTAGAGGGCGTCGATGAAGGCCGGCGCAAGCGCGATCGCCCTGTCGTAGTCCGCCAACGCCTCCGGCAGGCGACCGAGGTGGTAGAGCGCATTGCCGCGATTGCTGTGCGCCTGCGCATGATCGGGCCGCAGGGCGATGGCCTGGTCGAACCTCGCCAGCGCCCGCTCGGGCGCCTGATCCTCGAGGTCCAGGATCCCGAGAAGATGAAGCACGTCGCAATCTGCCGGTTGCTCGACCAGGATGGCCTCGTAGCGCCGCCGCGCCTCGCCCCGCTGGCCGCGCTGGTGGAAGGCCAATGCCGCTTTCAGTCTCGCATCGAGAGCCACTTTTCCTCCCGTGAAGGTGCGCTGGGGGCGCGCCACTAACGTTGCGCTCATGCTCTTCTGGACCGCGGGCGTCCCGCCCGCTCATGCGTTCTTGCTATCATCCTGAACTTAGCGAGGGATCTCGTCGCCGGAAGTTGCAAAGCACGCGCGCGTCAAGCGGCGAGGAGGTCCTTTCATTCGGCTTCGCCCAGGATAGGCGCTGCGCTCACGACGAAGAAGAGCGGGCGGGACGCCCGCGGTCCAGAAGAGCATGAGCGCCACCTGGAGTGGCGCGCCCCCCGGGGCGCGAACTTTTTCCGATCGCGGGGCGAAAGGTGCGACCCATGGTAACGCTGGCGCAATGATTCTGCTTCGCAAGCGCCATGATTCAGGCACGGCCGGCGTGCTAGAGCAGAACCATGATCGACGTCACCCCTCCCCATGTCGTGCCGCTGGAGGGCGGCTCCAACTTTCGTGACCTCGGCGGCTACCGCACCAAGGACGGCCGCGTCGTTCGCCGCGGCGCCGTCTTTCGCTCGGCCCATCTCGGCAACCTGACCGCGGTCGACCGCTCCGCCCTGGGACGGCTCGGAGTGCGGACCATCGTCGACCTGCGCGGCATCAACGAGGCGGCCGAAACGCCGCACCGGGTCGATGGCGTCGATTGCCGCATCGTCGGCGCGCATATCGAACCCAGGCTCGGCGACAGGATCGTCGCCGCCGTCGCCGATGGCAGTGCGAGCCCTCACCTGATGATGCAGTTTCTGACCGAGCACTATCGCGATTACCCGCACCGCTGCGCACCCGGCTTCCGCACCCTGTTCGCGACCCTGAGCGACGGCGCTCACCGGCCGCTGGTGTTCCACTGCACCGCCGGCAAGGACCGCACCGGCTTCGCCTCGGCCCTGCTGCTGACCCTGCTCGGCGTGCCGTGGGAGACGGTGATGGACGATTATCTGCGCACCAACGAGCTGTGGACCGGCCATATCGGCCGCTACCCCGAGCTCGACATCGACACGCGCGCCGCCATTGTCGAGGCTCGCACGCCCTACCTCGAGGCGGCGTTCGAGGTCGTACGGACCGATTTCGGCGGGCCGGAGCAGTTCGCCGAGCGCGCGCTGTCGCTCGACGGCGCGGCGCGCGAGCGCCTCAGGGCGGATTTGCTGGACTAGCGGTTTCCGCGCTACGCCTTGGCCTCATGTCCGAGGGGCCCATGTCCGAGGCGCGCTACGAAACTCCCGAACCCTTCAAGGTCGACATCCCCGAACGGGCGCTGATCGACCTCGACGAACGCCTGCGCCGCTGGCGGCCGCCCATCGCCATCGCCGACAACGGTTCCTGGACGGCCGGCACCGACCCGACCTTCCTCGCCGACCTGGTCGACTATTGGCGACACGGTTACGACTGGCAGCGCTGCCAGGAAGCGATCAACCGCTGGCCCAACTACCTCGTCGACATCGGCCCGCAGCGCCTGCATTTCATCCGCGAGCCCGGAACGGAGGTCAACGGCGCGCCGCGGCCCATGCCCCTGGTCGTCACCCATGGCTGGCCGGGCTCGATCGTCGAGTTCCTCGGGATCATCGACCGGCTGGCGCACCCCGACCGCCATGGCGCCGACGCCCTCGATGCCTTCGACGTCATCGTGCCGTCGCTGCCGGGCTACGGCTTCTCCGGTCCGCCGATCCGCGATGACGGCAGCGTGGGCCCGATCGGCCCGCGCGCCATCGCCGGCCTGTGGCATCGCCTGGTGCACGAGCGGCTCAACTATCGCCGTCCCTACGGCGTCCAGGGCGGCGACTGGGGCGCCGTCGTTTCCTCATGGGCGGCCTTCGACCATCCAGTGACGGAGGAGAAGGACGAGTGGAAGTCGGGCGTGGCCGGCCTGCATCTCAACATGATGGGGCTGCGGCCGGGCATCGATCTGCGCAAATCGAAGCTCAGCGCGGCGGAATCGGCCTGGCTCGATGCCGTGCGGAACGATCGCGATGACAAGGTCGGCTACCAGCGCATCCAGGCAACGCGGCCGCAAACGCTGGGCGTTGCGCTTGCTGACTCGCCGGTCGGGCTGGCGGCCTGGATCGTCGAGAAGTTCCAGGCCTGGAGCGACTGCGCCGGCAATCCGCTCAACCGATTCTCCCTGGACCTGCTGCTCGACAACGTCATGGTCTACTGGCTGACCGGAACCGCCGGCACGGCGACCTGGCTCTATCGCGGCTTCGCCCGGCAGTCGCCGCACGCCCTGCCCGAGGGCCAGCGCGTCGAGACGCCGACCGGCTTTGCCGCCTTTCCCGCCGATCTCTCGCCGCCACCGCCCAAGGAATGGGTCGAGCGCGCCTTCAATCTGCGCCACTACACGGCAATGCCGAAGGGCGGCCACTTCGCCGCGCTCGAGGAGCCCGCTCTGCTGGTCGACGACATCCGCGCCTTCTTCCGCCCCCTGCGCTTCGGCGCGGCGAACGATTGAGGCTCATGTTCTTCCGGACCGCGGGCGTCTCGCCCGCTCATGAGTCATGACATGACTTGAACGGGCGAGACGCCCGCGGTCCGGAAGATGCGCGCGTCAAGCCAGCGTCGCCGTCGCCTGCGCCGCGATCGTCCCCTTCGGCGTCACCGTCCACAACTCTGCGCCGTTGCCGTCGGGCGTCGGCCGCCCGACCACGTCGAACGGTGCGTTGTCGAACAGCGGTGCGCGGGCGCGCACGGTGAAGGTCTTGATCCGTCGGCCGGGCATCGAATCGCGCAGCAGGTCGAACAGGCATTGCTGGGCGAACGGCCCATGCACCACCAGGCCCGGATAGCCCTCCACCTCCATGCAGTAGGGCTTGTCGTAGTGGATGCGATGTGGGTTGAAGGTGATCGCCGAGTAGCGGAACAGCATCACCGAGCTCGGCGTGATGGTACGCCGCCACGGCACGTCGTTCGGCGCCGCGTCGCGCACCGGCACGCCGCTCCTGGTGCCCGACTTCACCTCCTCGCGGAACACCGTGTTGGCGGCCTCGGTCAGCGCGAGGCCTCGCGGCGTGAAGATGCGGCGCGTCTGGGTTGTGACGATCAGGTTGCCGGTGCTGCCCTGGCGCAGCTGGATGTCCGAAAACTCGATCTCGCGGCGGAGCTTGTCGCCCACTCGGATGTCGCCGTCGAAGGTGAAGGTCGAGCCGGCATACATGCGCCGTGGCATCGGGATCTCGGGCAGCACACCGCCGGTGAAAGCCGCACCATCCTTTCCGAGCTGCGCCGGGCGGGCATAGGAATGCAGGTAAAGCAGATGCCAGCCCGGCGCGATCGGCTCGCCCTCGGCCGGCACCTTGTCCGGCCGGTCGAAGGTGGCGATCATCGCCTTGATCGGCGCCTGGGTAACGACGTCCTCGTCCTCGATCTTGCGGCCGATCTGCTTCTTCAACGGTTGGATATCGACGGTCATGGCGCTTCCCCTCAGGTTGACGCCAGCGTAACCAATCGCGCCATGATTCGCCCAGCCCATCGCCAGGAAATCGCACTCCTGCCGCACATCGAAAACACGGCCGATGAGCGCTACGTGCGCCTTGGCTTGCGCTGCGTGCTGGACATGCCGCCTCACAGCGTCGTTTCCCTCGAAGAGGGCCGGCGGCGAGGCCTGCTCTGGCTTGCGACATCGCCACGCAATCGAGTCGTCGGCTTCGCTCTGATGGCCCTGAGCGGCGGTACCGCCTGGCTCGACCAGCTCTCCGTGCTGCCGCGCTGGCAGGGGCGCGGCCTCGGCACTGCGCTGATTGATCGCAGCGCCCAGCGGGCGCGCGAGCTCGGCCATGACAGGCTTCATCTTTCGACCTATCTCGGCGTGCCGTGGAACGCACCGTTCTACGAGCGACGCGGCTTTGCCTCAGTGCCTCGCGGCGAGTGGCCACGGGCCTTCCGTCTGCAATTCATGATCGAGAACAGCCACGGCCATCCACCGTGGCGGCGCACCATCATGCAGCGGCGCGTCTAACCTCTTACAGCGCGAGCTAGCGGAACGCCGCAGGCGTCATTCGGCGGCGACGGCCAATCCCATCTGCTCGCAGGTCGGGGCGACGTCGGCCACCGTCGCCCGGCGCATGTCGCGGGCGTAGCGCTGGTCGTCGAACTCCATGCCGCGATGCATGGTGCAGCGGTCGTCCCAGATCACCAGGTCGTGGACCCGCCAACGATGGCTGTAGACGAACTGGCGCTGCGTGGCGTGCCGGGTCAGCTCGTCGAGCAGCGCCCGCGCCTCGCCATCCGCCATGCCGCGGATCGCGCCGGCATGGCTCGCGATGTAGAGGCTCATGCGGCCGGAATCCTGCAGCCGGCGCACCAGCACCTGCGGCACCGGTTTGAAGGCCTCGCGCTCGCCTTCGTCGAAGTCCGAGAAGCCGAGCCTGGCGCGCGAGGTCATGATCGAATGCTCGGCGACCAGGCCTGCGATGCGGCGCTTCGTCTCCTCGGGCAGGGCGTCGTAGGCCGCCCGCATGTCGGCGAACTCGGTCTGCCCGCCGATCGGCGGGATCGAGCGGGCGTGCAGCATCGAGCAGTAGGCCGGCACGCGCTTGAACGACGAATCGGTGTGCCACAACCGGTTGCCGAGATTGTAGAGACGCTGGCGGTCGTTGGTCTCGAGGATGCGGTTCTCGACGTCGAGATTGCCGACATCGGCCAGGTTCTCGTGCAGGCGCAGCTTGTGGTCCTTGCGCGCCTTGAACACCGTGGTCTCGAGCGGCCCGAAGTGGCGGGCGAAGTCGAGTTGGCTGTCGTCGTCGAAATGCTGGTCGGGGAAGACCAGCACGGCATAGCGTGTGAAGGCAGCACGAATGGCGGCAAGATCGTCGGCGGCAATCGGTCGCGCGAGATCGACGTCGCCGATCTCGGCGGCGAAACTCTCGGTGATTGGCTGGACGGTGATGGCCACGGGCTCCTCCTGATTCCTCCCGACTCCGTGTAAGGCCGTGATTGGACCACCGAATGGTCGAGGCCGCAAATGCCTTTGCCTCGGTTCCGCGGCGGGAGGGCTCGCGATGCGAATTTTCGGTTTTGCGCTGGCGCTGCTCATCGCCGTTCCAGCCGCCCTGCCTATCCGCTGGCCTACAAGCGCGCCGAGTGGTGGGACAAGCGCGAAGGGCCGCTCGCCAACCCCGACGTAACCTATCCCGACTACCCGGACGGACCGGCGGCCTTCGCCTGCACGCGCAATTTCTGCTCGCTGCCGGTCACCGATCCCGCCGCCATCGCCGGCCAGCTCGATCACTTGCAGCGCGCCGCGGCGAGGTGATTCGCTATACTGGGGCCATGATCGAGAAGCAGGAAGTCCAGGAAATTTTTCCGACCCCGTTGTGGATCGTGGACCTGCAGCCCGCCGCCGCGGTGTCGCTCAATGCAGCGCTCGGCGCCGAGATCGAACGGCTGATCGCCCCGCGCCCGAAAATTCCCGCCGGCAGCAACTGGCAGACCCCGCAGGACCTGCACACGCGGCCGGCCTTCGCCGAGTTCGTGAAGCTGGTTGAGATGGCGGCGCGGGGCGTCACGCGGTTCCTGCAGGTCGACCAGTATCCGATGGCCATCACGGGCTGCTGGGCCAACGTCAATCCGCCGGGCGCCTATCACCCGATGCACCATCATCCCAACAACTACTTGAGCGGCGTCTATTACGTCCGGATACCGGCACCCGGCTCGCAGATCATCTTCCAGGATCCGCGCGGCCAGGCATCGATGATCATGCCCAAGCCGCGGCAATACACGCGGCTCACCGCAAACGGCGCCAACGCCCAGAGCAAGGAAGGCCGCCTGGTGATCTTCCCGGCGTGGCTGAAGCACACCGTCCCCGCCAACGACGGCCAGAGCGACCGCATCAGCATCTCGTTCAATCTCATGTTCAAGAACTTCAGCGAGACCATGGCCGCACCCCTGTGGGACGCGACGGCGGGGAAAACCGGGGGGTAGCTCATTCTCCTCCCCAGCTTGCTGGGGAGGTGTCGCCGTCATACGGCGACGGAGGGGTCATGTGCCGGGAGCGCATCACTCATAGGCGCCAACTTTATCGAAAGAACGCGTCATGCGCTGGGAGCGCGCCACTCCGATGGCGCTCTTCTTGATGGTTACACACCCCATGAGCGCCATCGGAGTGGC
>NZ_JBFWZI010000076.1:0-30843 GCF_050185545.1 Reyranella sp.
CCAGAAACTTCTGCATCCTGCGGTCCTGTAGCCACTGCGTCCGGTTCATCTGCCCCCCCTCAGAGGGACACAAAACCGGACAACTCGTGTGCTACCTAACCCGGACAACTCGTGTGCTTACGACACTGGCGAAGCGCGCTACTTGCGAGCCCGGGAGGCGGCGGCTATAAACCCGCCTCCCAAGCGCCGGCGTGGGCTCGCAATTCCTGACGGAGTGTAGCTCAGCCTGGTAGAGCACTAGCTTCGGGAGCTAGGGGCCGGAGGTTCGAATCCTCTCACTCCGACCAATAAAATCGGGGCTTTCCGCCGGTTAGGGAACCACCCCAGCCTTCGGGCTGGGGTGGCACTTTTCTTCGAAGAGTCGACGATTTCAGTCAGATCGTGGCACAGGATTGGCACACTGAGTGGCCGCATTGTTCCCGCTTGGGCAAGCTGCGAGACAGGCCGGTCGGTGCAATACCGCACACCGTAGTTGTCCCACACCTTTCTTGCACCCCCGCGCGTTGCGCTGAGGTGGTAGCGTTGATCAGCTCTCTTTTTATCTTACGGCGACGACAACAAGTGTCCTGGTGGGCTACGGCTTGACCACGATGCGAACGGGGTTGCCCTCCTTCGTGCGCAAGCGGTCCACGCCTCGGGCGACCTCTTCCAGCGGCACCACATGGGAGACCGAGCGGGAAAGGTCGAGCTTCCCGGAAGCTACAAGGCGCACAAGGCCGGTTATGTCACGCTGCTCGTAGCCGTCATGCCCCAGCACTTCATGGTTCATGTAGCCGAGCATGACCGAAGGTTCGGTGAGATGGACCGGCTCCAGGCACATGCCGATAATGACCGCCCGCCCATAGCGACCAAGACAGGACACCGCCTGGTCGAGAGCGGCATTGACCCCGGCCAAGTCCACCGCCAGGTCCAGCCCCTCGCCGTTCGTGAGCCGCATCACCTCCGTGTGGACGTCCATTGTCCGCGGGTTCAAGGCATGGTCCGCCCCGAGCTCCAGCGCCCGTTGGCAAGCCGCGTCGATCGGATCGATGGCGATTATCAGGGCAGCTCCGGCCAGGCGGGCGGTTTGCACCGCGTGCACCCCGAGGCCGCCGATGCCCCAGAGGCCGACGGCCTCGCCCAAGCCCAGCCTGCCGCGATGGACCATCCCCGTGTACGGCGTGGCCACGGCGTCAGGAATGAGCGCAGCCTGCTCGAACGGGATGTTCTCGGGGAGCGCCACCAGAACGCTGAAGGGCACGACGACATGCTCGGCCCAGCTGCCATTGTAGTTCTGCCCCATGACCAACGGCTTGAGGCACGCCTTCGTGCTACCGCCGACGCAATGGCGACAAACGCCACAGTTTCTCCCGGCCAGCAAGACAACACGCTGACCTACTTGCCAAAGCGGCACGGCGGCCCCTACCCGCGCTATCGTACCCGCTCCCTCGTGCCCAGGGATGACGTGATCCAGCGGAAAGTCCGGCAGGATGCCATCAATCATATGGAGGTCCGATGCACAGATCCCGGCGGCCTCGACGCGGATGAGCACCTCGCCCGGTCCCGGCTCCGGCACCGGGACGTCCTGAACCGACAGTTGGCGACTGGCGCGGTCGAACCGCGCCGCCCGCATGGTGGTCTTTGCCACGATCTCACCTCCGCATGTTTGGGCGAGGTATTCGTTCGGCATCGTCCGCTTCGTCAGACACAACGGTAGGCAAATGTCGGCGCGACCACAACGCGGCCGCGATGGCGCTTCTGCATTCTGTGGCAGACGACCCTCGGACTGTGCTCGTCGGCCTCAAGAATGCCGACACTCTTGTTTCGAAAAATGCACGAGGCCAACGCTCCCTTTTTCGGAAGGTCGTCGGTGCGCTAACGTCGGCAACCAGTTTGGCGTGCCGCGTCACGGGAGTCGCAGTTGCTGGTCTCCAAGCGCGGGCGCAGTCACGCCGCCATGGGCCTTTCGTTGGCCCCTTCGATCATAGTCGTCCAGAGCAGCATGTAAGCGCTCGCCCAGGCATCCTTTACCTCAGGCGTGAAAGCCGTGCCGAGGCCTTTCTCCAGAGTCCACAGCAAAGACTTTCCAACCGGCACATAATGCTGGGCCTTGACGCCGTAGCCGGCATGTCGCCGACCGAGAGCGCGCACTGCTGGTACCAGCGTGTCAAGGTGGCTGAGACCGGCAACGACAGCGCCCAGCATCGCTATCAACTGCGTCTTCTGCTCGGCCAGGTCCTCGGGAAACATCGGGCGCACATGCGGCGCGATCTCGAAGAGGCGCTCGTAGAAAAGGTCGGCGGCCGCGGCGGCGATGGGAACCACGTGGGCAAAACTTGCCTGCACGAGCTTGATCTGGCTTGGTGTCATGGCCGCTTCCTCCCCGTTGTCGGTTTCTCGATTGCGCGGCCTCTACGCCTGGTTTGTTTCGCGGCCATTTCGCGCCGATGGTTCTTTTGTATCGTGTGTGTCACCGCCGCAGCGGACCGAGTGGGCTCACCCCTGCCTCAGCACGACCACATCAGATCTCCATAGGGAACACACTGTTGCCTCCGGGACGCCGCATGCCCGCTGTACGAGCCCCAGCACGATCGCGCCCTTGCTCGAAAAGCCCAAGGGACGACGGCACGCCGCATCGGAGTGACGACGATGACATCGAAAGCCCTCGTTCTGGCGCTTGCCATCCTGGCCACCGATCTCGTCGTGGTGGTGATCGCCCTGCTCGGCGAGCTCGGCAACCCCGCCCTGCTGGTGGCGATGGTGAACCTCGTGGCCCTGTTCGCCATCTTCTGTACACACGCCTCGGGCGTCCCCATTCTCGACAGCGGCCGCCGGCGCCGCAGGTAGCCTCTCCGTCTGGCGCCGCCGGCCGACCCGCACGGAGCAAGCCGGCCAGCGCCGAACAGGAGGGTTCCATCATGCAAGGCGTGACAGACCGCGCCCGCGCATTCGCCCGCGTCGCCCATGCCGGACAGACGCGCAAGTACACGGGCGAGCCGTACGTCGTGCATACCGACGAAGTGGCGGCGCTCGTCGCCGAGCACGGCGGCACCCCGGAGATGATCGCCGCCGCGCATCTGCACGATGTGCTCGAGGATACGCCGACATCGTTCGAAACCCTCGTCTCGGAGTTCGGCCGCGACGTCGCCGAGCTGGTCGCGGCGCTGTCGGATCAGGTGCCGAGGTCGGCCGGCAACCGGAAGCTTCGCAAGCAACTCGAATCCGACAGGCTGGGGACCTGCGAGGCCAGGGTCCACACCATCAAGCTCGCCGACATCGTCAGCAACACGCGCTCGATCGCCGAGCGCGATCCACGCTTCGCTCGAGTCTATCTCGTCGAGATGCGTTACCTGGTCGACCGCCTGACGCGCGGCGACCAGCGCTTGTGGGCAGAAGCCGACGCCATCGTAGAGAGCCAGTTGCCGACGAAATCCTCGTAGCGCGGGCAGCGTCCGTGCCAGCCGGCAGAGTTCATGTCGAACGTCCGGCCAGCACTACTCGACCGGATGTCGTGGCCGGCGCTGCGCCGACACGATATCAACACGCCAGCGATACGGAACGACTATCGTCATGCATTGGCGCACACCAGCAGTGCGCCCTTGCAGTCACGGCGTTTTCAAGAATTTATTCCGTGACCAAGCTGTGACCGGCCGCCGATTGGTCGAGTATCTATTCTTTTTGCAGTCGAGTTAGGTCACGGTGCGCGTGAATTATCACGCCGTTTGAACGGAGGTAATTCCCGCCGACCGGGAATACTATTGGCATTCCAAAATCAGATCATTTCGACAAGTCCGATTGGGGTGCCATCGGTCGCCGGACCATTATTGCCTGATACTCGGGGAGTCTTCCAATGGCCGGTCCACAAGACGTCGCGCTCAGCGGCAACAACGACATCGACGCCCTCCTGACAGGGTATCGCTGGGATACGAGCAACCTCACCTTCAGCTTCCCTGACAGCGGTTTCTGGTACGTCGAGGAGCAGTTCTTCGATATTGCGACTCTCGAGCAATTGGCCGAGTTCGCCGCCATCTCGTTCGTCATCGGCCCGGTCGCGGCGATCACCGAGCATTTCCTGTCGGTCCTGACCGTCGGCATCGTCTCCCTGAACGGCTTCCAGGAATTCAACGCTGCGCAAAAGGATTCGGCCAGGGCCGCCGTGGCGCAATTCACCAGCGTGGCGCCGGTCTCGATTACCGAGGGCGATGAAGGCCTGTTCGATCACGAGATCATCCGCTTCGCCGAGACGGCGACCACCAGCGCGCCGGCCTTCGGCCTTCCGCCGCTGCCGCGCGTCGAGCTCATCATCGGCAACGGTGTGCTGGGCGACACCTGGTTCAAGAATGACGGAACGTTCGACAGTCCCATGCTCGGCAATTTCGCCGACTTCACCATCCTGCACGAGCTCGGCCATGCGATGGGCCTGAAGCACGGCCACGAGGACGGCCTGCTGAGCGAGGATTTTCCCGACTTCCTCGAGGAGGTGCTGACCGACGTCAGCGGCCCGATCCTCGACAATTCGGTGAACTCGATCGAGTTCACGGTGATGACCTACCGGTCCGCGCCGAACGAAGCGAACATCCTGCAGGCCGAGACCGGCGGCTACGCCCAGAGCCTGATGATGCTCGACATCCAGGCCATCCAGTACATGTACGGCGCCAATTTCAGCCACAACGCCGGCGACACGACCTACACGTGGGATCCGAACAACGGCACCATGTCGGTCGATGGCGTGGCCCAGCGCACGCCGCAGATCAACCGCATCTTCATGACGATCTGGGACGGCAACGGCAACGACACCTATGACCTGTCGAACTACTCGGCGTCGGTCTCCATCAACCTGCTGCCTGGCCAGTGGACGATCACCTCGGAAGATCAGCTTGCCGACCTCAACAGCGGCGGCCGCGACAGCGGCCTGGCGCGCGGCAACATCGCCAACGCCCTGCTGTTCAAGGGCGACACCCGTTCGCTGATCGAAAACGCCATCGGTGGCGGCGGCGACGACACCCTCACCGGTAACGACGCCGACAACACCCTGACCGGCAACGGCGGCAACGACACCATCGCCGGCGGGCTCGGCAACGACACCCTGAACGGCGGCGACGGCGACGACACGCTCGACGGCGGCGACGGCGACGACACGCTGAATGGTGGGGCCGGCAACGATAACCTCACCGGCGGCACGGGCAACGACCTGCTCGACGGCGGCGACGGCAATGACGTCATGGCCGGCGGCGACGGCGACGATTCGCTGAACGGTGGGGCCGGCAACGATACCATGACCGGCGCGGCCGGGATCGACACGCTGATCGGCGGCGACGGCGACGATTCACTCGATGGCGGCGACGGCGACGACACGCTGAGTGCCGGCGCCGGCAACGACGTCGTCGAAGGCGGGGCCGGGAACGACGGCATCGATGGCGGCGACGGCGACGACACGCTGCGCGGCGGCACGGGCAACGACACGATCCTGGGCGGCGCGGGCGCCGACTCGATCGAAGGCGGCGACGGCAACGACGTGGTGATGGCGGGGCTCGGCGACGACACCGTCCTGGGCGGCGCCGGGAACGACAATATCGACGGCGGCGACGGCAACGACTCGCTCAGCGGCGGTGATGACGCCGATACGATCACCGGCGGCGCCGGGCTGGACGTCATCCTGGGCGGCACCGGCAACGACGTGATCGACAGCGGCGCCGATGCCGACGAGGTGCATGGCGGTGACGGCGACGACACCATCGTGGCCGGCGGCGGCAACGACGTGGTCACCGGCGACGCCGGCAACGACAACATCAGCACCGGCGACGGCGACGACACGGTCGACGGCAACGACGGCAACGACACGATCGTGGCGGGAACCGGCAACGACGCGGTGACCGGCGGTATCGGCGACGACACCATCGATGCGGGAGACGGCAACAACACGGTCGATGGCGGCGACGGCAACGATTCGATCCTGGCCGGCAGTGGCAACGATCAGGTGACCGCCGGTGCCGGCGACGACACGGTCGACGCGGGTGACGGCGACAACACGGTCGACGGCGGCGACGGCAACGATATCCTGGTCACAGGCGCCGGCGAGGACACCGTGACTGGCGGGCTCGGCGACGACCTCATCCGCGGCGGCGACGGGGTCGACCTGCTGATGGGCGGGGCCGGCAACGACACGATCTTCGGTCAGGGCGGCAACGACAGCCTGTTCGGCGAGGACGGCGACGACACGCTGGCCGGCGGCGAGGGCCAGGATCTGGTCGACGGCGGCAACGGCATCGACACGGCCTCCTACGTCGACGCCACCGGCCCGGTGGTGGTCAACCTGCAAGACCCGACGCAGATGACGGGCGACGCCTCGGGCGACGTCTACGTCTCGATCGAGAAGTTCGAGCTGTCCAACTTCGACGACACGTTCATCGGCCGCGACGATCCGCTGGTCGGCGACGTGGTGTCGGGCCTCGACGGCAACGACACCCTGCTGGGCTTCGCCGGCGACGACGAGCTGCACGGCGACGGCGGCGACGACTACATCGTGGGTGGCGAGGGTGCCGACATCATCGACGGCGGCGCCGGCTTCGACACGACGTCGTTCGACGAGTCCAAGATCGGCATCATCGTCGACCTGGTCGATCCCAGCCGCAACACCGGCATCGCCACCGGCGACACCATCACCAGCGTCGAGCAGTTCTTCCTCACGCTGCAGGACGACGAGTTCGTCGGTCTCGCCGCCGACGAGACGATCCACGGGCTGCACGGCAACGACCTGATCTTCACCAACGGCGGCAACGACACCGTCTTCGCCGGCGATCAGCACGACACGGTGTTCGGCGGGGCCGGCAACGACCTGTTGTTCGGCGAGAACGGCAACGACACGATTCACGGCGAGGACGGCGACGACGTGATCGAGGGCGGCGCCGATCACGACACGATGTTCGGCGGCAACGGCGACGACGTGATCCGCGGCGGCACCGGCGACGACCACATCGCCGGCGATGCCGGCAACGACATCCTGTGGGGCGACGACGGCAAGGACACCTTCGCCTTCGCCGCCAACGGCTGGGGCTCCGACCTCGTCATGGACTTCGAGGACAAGCTCGATCGGGTCGCGATCGACTTCGACCAGGCCAAGGGCATCCACGGCATGGATCAGTTGGTCGTCACCGAGCGCATCGGCATGTTCGGCGTCGAGACGGCGATCACGCTGGTCTCGGGCGATCCGGGCGAGATCGTGCTGGTCGGCATGAAGGCCAACCAGGTCAATCACCAGGACATCGAGTTCGTCTAGACAGGATCCTGGAGGGCGGCCGCCTGGCGCGTCGCCCCATCAAGGATCGAACTGAAGCATGGGACAGGTGAGCGGCGCCGGCGGCCACGACGCTCGACCGCCATCAAGGACCGAAGCCTCGACCGGCGTGCCGCAAGGCACGCCGGTTCTGGTTGTGGCCGGCAGCTCGGCGCGAAGTTCCTGCCGCCCATTGACCTGCACATCGAATGTCGGCACGCTGTTTTGGATCGCGAGCGCAGCGAATTCCGACTGTCGGACGCTCGTTGGGGAGCCGCGACCACCGGGAGGCAATGATCGAGTAGGCGTTCAACACCATAGCCAGTACCGGCCCACATAAATGCATCAGGGAGGCGACGTCATGTCCGACGAAGCGACCAAAAAGGGCAACGAGCGTACAAGGCGTAGTTTTCTTACGGCAACCACGGCGCTGGCCAGCACGGCGCTGGTTGGCGAGCAGGCTTTTGCCGACGCGCGCAAGCGCAACCCCAAGCGAGGCGGGACGCTCCGCTTCGGCACGCGCGACGATTCGATCGCGCTCGATACCCATCGCAACATCATATATTTCGTCTCGCATCCGCTGACCGGCATCACCGGCGGGCTGGTCGATTTCGACGACAAGATGCAGCCCAAGCCGGCCGTCGCCGAATCGTGGGACGCCTCGTCCGACCTCATGACCTGGACATTCAAGCTCCGGCGCGGCGCGGAGTTTCACAACGGCCAGACCATCGACGCCGAATCGGTCAAGTGGAATATCGAGCGCATCAAGGATCCCAAGACCAGTCACGCTTTCACACGCTCGGTCCTGTCCGACGTCGAGCGTGTCACGGTGGACGACAAGCACACCGTCCGGTTCCACCTCAAGGAGGCCCATGCCGCCCTCGACATCAACCTCATCTACTATCCGGTAAACCTGATGGCGCCGGGTGCGGTCGACACGGTCGACACCCATCCGGTCAACTGCGGCCCCTTCAAGTTCAAGTCGTGGCGGCGCCTCGACGTCTGCGAGCTGGTCCGCTTCGAGAACTTCTGGGAGACCGACTCCGAGGGCAACTCGCTGCCCTATCTCGACGGGCTGATCGGACGGCCGAAGAAGGAGGACCGCGTCCGCCTGACCGCGCTGCGCACGGGCGAGCTCGACCTCATCGACAATGTCGCCTACGCCGACGCGCCCGCCTTCAAGAAGGACCACGGCAAGACGTTCGAGACCTGGCCGGTGCCGCAGGTCGGCACGGCGATGATGTTCTTCAACCTCAAGAACGGCCTCCTGTCGGAAAAGGACAATCCCGACGCCCACCTGCTGCGGCAGGCGATCGCCCACGCGATCGATCACGAGGGCATTCACCAGGCGGTTTTCAACGGCATTGGCGATATCTCGCAGGGCTTCTACAGCAGCGCCAGCCCCTGGCATTCGAAGGACATCGAGAGCTGGCCGAAGTTCGATCCCGACAAGGCCAAGTCGCTGCGCAAGAAAGCCAAGGGCGGCGACGAGAAATTCACCATCATCGCCAACGACACCTTCCCCTACATGCAGCAGTCGGGCGAGCTGGTGCACGCCATGCTGAAGGACGCCGGCTTCAACGCCGTGCTCGAGATTCTGCCGTCGCCGGTGATGCTCGAAAAGCAGAACAAGGGCGACTACAATATCGATTCGACGGCCAACTCCTTCCGCCTCGACCCCGACGGCTGGTACGGCCGCAACATCCTGTCGACCGCGCCGGAGAACCGCCGTCGCATCGGCTACAAGAACGAGAAAGCGGACCAGATCATCCTGGCCGCGCGCAAGGAACGCGACCCGACCAAGCGCAGGCTGATGTACGCCGACGTCGAGACGCTGGTGAACCGCGACCTGCCGATGCTCTACACGCACTTCGTGCCGCTGATGATGGCCGGCAACCGCGCCCGCGTGAAGAACTACGCAGTGTCCTACTCGGGACCCTGGAGTTACTCGGGCGCCGGCATGCGGCGTACCTGGATCGAAGGCTGAGGCGGGGCGGGCCAGGCGATGCTCGCCTACACGCTGCGGCGCATCGCCCAGCTCGTCCCCGTCCTGCTCGTGTTGAGCGTGGCGGTATTCGCCTTCGTCGAGGCGCTGCCGGGCTCCATCGTCGACACGCTGGTCGGCACCGAGGGCGGCGACATCGAGGAAGCGCGCGCCATCCTCACCAAGGAGTACGGCCTCGACCGTCCGGTCCATGAGCGCTACGTGCTGTGGCTCGGACGCGCGCTGCAGGGCGATTTGGGCAAGTCGCTGGTCACAAGGCGGCCGATCTCGACCGAGCTGCTGAGCCGCATCCCGGCCACGGTCTACCTTGCCTCGGTCGGGATCGCGCTCTCCATGCTGATCGCCGTGCCGCTCGGCACCTTCGCCGCCGTGCGCCGCAATTCCGCGGTCGACTACACCGCGCAGGTGACGTCGCTCGCCGGCATCTCGATCCCGGAGTTCTGGTTCGCGATTCTTTGCGTGTTGCTGTTCTCGCTGTATCTCGGCTGGCTGCCGTCCTCGGGCTATGTCAGCCCGTTCGAGGATTTCTGGGGCAGCCTGCAGTTCCTGATCCTTCCGGCGGCGGCCATCGGCTTCCGGCAGGCGGCGTTCACGACGCGGCTGACCCGGTCTTCCATGCTCGACGAGCTCAGCAAGGAGTACGTCGACACCGCGCGCGCGCTCGGCCACAGCGAGCGCAAGGTGATTTTCAAGTACACGCTGCGCAACGCCATGATCCCGACCATCACTATCTCGGGCCTGCAGCTCGCCAACCTGCTCGGCGGCACGGTGGTGCTGGAGTCGATCTTCGCCTGGCCGGGAATCGGCCGGGCGATCTTCGAGGCGATCCTGCAGCGCGACTATCCGCTGATCCAGGCGGGCGTGCTCGTTCTGGGCGTCATCGTCGTCGTCATGAACCTGCTGGTCGACCTGACCTACAGGCTGCTCAATCCGCGCGTCAAATTGGCCTAGGGGACCGGCCATGTCCGAACTGGAAGCCGACAAGCTGGTCGATGGCACGCTGGCCCGGCGCGCACCGCCGGCGCCACTGCGGAGCGGACGACTCGCCACCGCGCTCTCGAACGCCTGGCACGAACTGCGCAAGAGCCGCACCGCCTCGATCGGCGCGGTCATGCTGGTGCTGCTGTTCGGCGCCTGCATCGGGACGCCGTGGCTCGCTACGCACGATCCGATCAAGCAGAACTACCGCGAGCGCCTGCAGCCGCCCTCCGAGAAGCACCTGCTGGGAACCGATCGACTGGGTCGCGACATCTACTCGCGGCTGCTCTATGGCGGGAGGCGGCTGGTGACCATCGCCGTCGTGGCGGTCGCGCTCTCACTGCTGGTGGGCGTGCCGTTCGGCGTGCTGACCGGCTACTTCGGCGGGCTCGCCGACACCATAGGCATGCGCATCGTCGACGGGTTGCTCGCGTTCCCGGGGTTGCTGCTTTATCTTCTGTTCGTGACGGTCGCCCAGGCTTGGAAACTCGAGGGAGTGATGGTCGACGTCGTGCTGGTGAGCGCGCTCGCTCTTGCCGGGATGCCCGAGAAAGCGCGGCTCGCGCGAGGCTCGGTGCTGGCCGAGAAGCAGAAGGAGTACGTCGAGGCGTCCCGTGCAGTGGGCGATTCCTCGGTCAGGATCGCGTTGAGCCAGATCCTGCCCAACATCGTCTCGCCGCTGATCGTGACCTCCACGGTGCGGCTGGGCTTCGTTATCCTGATCGTGGCGGCGCTGTCGTTCCTCGGGCTCGGTACGCCGCCGCCGACGCCGGACTGGGGCTCCGACCTCAGCGCCGCACGCGACTACATGGAGACCCATCCGCTGATCGCCGCCTTCCCGGGGCTCGCCATCTGCTACACGGTGCTGGCCTTCAACCTGTTCGGCGACGGCCTGCGCGACATCCTCGACCCGCGGATAGCGGAGCGGTGACGTTTCCCACATCCCCCGTCTTGCGGGTGTCTTACGGGGCCTTACGGAAGAGGTGCCCGCGTCTTCGCGGACGGAGGGGTCATGTTCATTGCTGGGAGCGCGCCACTCCTGTGGCGCTCATGCGAGTGTGATCAACAAGAAGAGCGCCATCGGAGTGGCGCGCTCCCAGCGCATGCCCCCTCCGTCGCCCTAAGACGGTGACACCTCCCCAACAGAGTTGGGGAGGTCAGCGGCCTCACAGATTATGACACGCCACCTGGCGGTCGTCGCCGACATCGATCAGGGGCGGCGCGACCTGCGAGCAGATCGGCAGCTCGCGCGGGCAGCGGCCGCACAGCCGGCAGCCGGGCGGCGGGTCGATTGGGGTCGAGACCTCCCCCTTGAGCGTGAGCTTGGGCGGCAGCTTGGCGGGATCCGCCTCCGGCACCGCCGCCAGCAGCGCCTTGGTGTAGGGATGCAGGGGGCTCTCGAACATCCTCGCCGCCGGGCCCGCCTCGACGATCTTGCCGACATACATCACCGCGACGCGATCGCTGATGTGGCGGATCACGCTCAGATCGTGGGCGATGAAGAGGTAGGTGAGCCCGAACTCCTCCTGGAGGTCACGGAACAGGTTCAGGATCTGCGCCTGGATCGAGACGTCGAGCGCCGACACCGGCTCGTCGCCGATCACCAGCTCGGGCTCGACCGAGAGCGCGCGGGCGATGGCGATGCGCTGGCGCTGGCCTCCCGAGAACTCGTGCGGATAGCGGTCGATGTGCTCGACGCTCAGGCCGACGCGGTGCAGCAGGTGCAGCACGCGCTCGCGTTTCTCGTACCAGCTGCGCGCCAGACCGTGGATCTCCATCGGCCGGCTGAGAATATGCATGATCGTCTTGCGCGGATTGAGAGAGCTGTAGGGATCCTGGAACACCAGCTGAATGTCCTTGCGCGTCCCCTTCATGCGCCGAGGCGAGAACGCCAGCAGGTCCTCGTCCTTCAACCTTACTTCCCCGGCGGTGGGCTCGATAAGCCGCGTCACCAGCCGCGCCGTCGTCGACTTGCCGCAGCCGCTTTCGCCCACCAGGCCCAGCGTCTCGCCGCGGCGGATGTGGAAGTCGATGCCATCGACCGCCTTCAGCACCTGGGCCTTCTCGCCGGCCAGCTTCGAATAGATGTCGCCATGCAGCGTGAAATGCTTGGTGAGTCCCCTCACCTCCAACAGCATGTCGTCGCTCGCACCTTGCGCCGTCACGCGGCGGCCCCCCGATCATGCAGATGGCACGCCGCATGATGACCCGGCGCCACTTCCTTGAGCTTGGGCACTTCGCGGCGGCAGACATCCATCGCGTGCGCGCATCTGGGATGGAATTTGCAGCCCGACGGCGGCTCCATCATGTTGCAGACAGATCCGGCGATCGGGGTCAGGTGCCGCGTCTGGACGTCGAGGCGCGGGATCGAGTTCAGCAGGCCCACGGTGTAGGGATGCTGCGGATTGGCGAAGATCTCGCGCTTGTCGCCGAGCTCGACCATGTGCGAAGCATACATCACGCCGATCTTGTCGCAGGAATGGGCGACGACGCCGAGATTGTGGGTGATGAACAGCAACGACATGCCGAAGCGCTCGATCATGCTGGTGATCAGCTCGAGGATGGTCGCCTGGATGGTGACGTCGAGCGCCGTCGTCGGCTCGTCGGCAATCAGGAAGCCGGGGTTGCACGACAGCGCCATCGCCAGCATCACGCGCTGGCGCATGCCGCCGGAGAACTCGTGGACGTAGCTGTCGAGCCGGCGCTGCGGCGAGGGAATGCCGACCAGCGACAGCAACTCGACGACGCGCTCGCGCGCCTCCTGCCTGGAAAGGCCGAGATTGGCGCGCAGTGCGTCGGAGATCTGGTCGCATACGGTGAACACCGGATTGAGCGCGCTCATCGGCTCCTGGAACACCATGGCGATGCTGCGGCCGCGCAGGGCGCGCATCTCGGCATCGCTCTTCTTCAGGATGTCGCCGCCCTCGAACAGGATGCGGCCGCGCGGGATGTCGCCCGGCGGCGACGGCACCAGCCGCATGATGGCGCGCGCCGTCACCGACTTGCCGGAGCCCGATTCGCCGACCAGGCCGAAGGTCTCGCCGCGGCCGATTGAAAAGGACACGCCGTCCACCGCCGTGAGATCGCCCCGCCGCAGGCGGAAGCGCACGGTCAGGTCTTCGAGCTCGAGGACCGTCTCGCCCATCTTGTCGTCACTCTCGTCGCGGTTCTTTCCCCGTACCCGCAACGCGAGGACAGGCCGTTGATTACGTACGCGTACGCTTGAATGACCGTTACTTTTTCGTCCCTGTTGAGCGCGAGCCTAGGACAGCTCGTGGACGGAGGCAACCGCGCTCGGTGACTGGCACTGACTCAGTTTGAAATTCGGAGCGGTCCGGCGGGTCGCGCCCGGCTCCGGACGCCGAAATCACGCTGACACGCGCATACAGAAGCCAACTACTGCCGACGACTGGGCGGTTCTCGGGTTTGAGATCAGCGGCCTTTTCGACGGCGCGCGCCCCGGCGCCCAAGCCGCGCGGCCCCTACAAAAAGCGGGCGGAGATTTCAAACTGAGTCAGTGCCCGGTGACTCTCGGCAACGTCGATGACCCGATCGTGAGAAACCGGTGGGAATTTTTTCGTACGGTCGGAACTGGGGCCGATCGGGCGTGTTTGTTGCACTACCACCCTGCAGTGAGGACACCCATGGTTACTCGCTTCATGCCGGTCATCGCCACGGCGACCGGGCTCATCTCCTTTGCGATTCTTTCTGCCTATGACAAGGCCGCCGCCCAGGTCGGCGCCGGGGTCGGAGCCGCCGCCGGTGCTGCCGCCGGAGCCGCAGGCGCGGCAGCCGGAGCAGCCGCAGGCGCCGCGGCCGGCGTCGGCGGTGCGGCTGCCGCGGGCGTGGGCGGTGGCGGCTCCGGTGGTGCGAGCGGCAGCGGCGGAGGGACAGGCGGCGGCGGGGCAAGCGCCGGAGGCTCCGGCGCGAGTGCCGGGAGCTCCGGCGGTAGCGGCGAGGCTTCGTCGGGCGGCGCAGCGGCTGGCGTCGGAGCAGGAGTCGGCGCCAGCGTTGGCGGGGTGGACGCCACTGTCGGCATTGGCGTCGGCGCCACGATCGGCGGCATAGGCTCGGGCGGTACGACTGCCGGGGTCGGCGCTGGTGTCGGCGCCACCATTGGCGGCGTGGATGCCGCTGTCGGTGCTGGCGTCGGCGCCACCATTGGCGGCGGCGGCACCGGTGGCGGCGGCGGCACCGGTGGCGGCGGCGGCACCGGTGGCACGACAGCCGGGGGCGGTGCCGGTGTCGGCGCCACGATTGGCGGTGTCGGCACGGGTGGCACGATAGCCAGGAGCGGCGCCGGTGTCGGCGCCACGATTGGGGGCTTCGGCCATGGTGGCACTACAGCCGAGGGCGGCGTTGGCCTCAGCGCCACCATTGGCGACGTCGGCCCAGGCGGCACGACGGCCGGAGTCGGCGCTGGCGTCGGCGCCACCATTGGCGGCATCGGCCCGGGCGGCACGACAGCCGGAGTCGGCACTGGCGTCGGCGCCACCATCGGCGGAACAGGCTCGAGCGGTACGACAGCCGGGGTCGGCGCTGGTGTCGGCGCCACCATCGGCGGCATTGGCCCGGGCGGCACGACAGCCGGAGTCGGCACTGGCGTCGGCGCCACCATCGGCGGAACAGGCTCGAGCGGTACGACAGCCGGGGTCGGCGCTGGTGTCGGCGCCACGATCGGCGGCATAGGCTCGGTCGGCACGACAGGCGGCACCGCCGGAGTAGCCGCAAGCGTGGGAACCGGAGGCACCGGCACGGGGACCGGCGGCACCGGAACGGGTGGAACCGGCACGGGCGGGACCGGGACCGCTGGCATGGGCGGTCCTGGCACGGGAACCGGAACAGGAACGGGCCCTGGTACGGGTGTTGCGACGGGTGTCGGCACTGGTCCCTCGGTTGCCAGCCTGGGCGTCGGACCTGGTCCGGAAGGCGGTATCACCGGCAACACGATCTCGTCCGATGAGGATGCCGTGCTGTGGCGCTATCTCGCCAACGTGCAATTTTCCGGCAACGTCTCCGCGAGCGCCCTCACGGCGGTACAGACCGCATCGCTTCTGTACAGCTCCGGACACAAGCGTGCGGCCAAGGAACTGCTGTGCGAGCAGCGCGAAGTCTACTTTGCCTTCCGGCACACCGCGACGCCGTGCCAGGCACGCCTGGGCTGGGAGCTGAAGGACGCGCCGGCGCTGCGGCCGGCTGCGAGCCCACCTCCGGCCTTCCATCCCATGGCCTACAAGACGCGCGCCGAGTGCCTGACCGCCGCCCATTCAACCGGCGTTCCCCTCGGCGTTTGCAATGGGCGATGAGTCCGTGACGAAACAAATGCTTCACTTTACGGGATGACTGCATCCCGCAAGGTTGTCATCCCGCACGTAGCGAGGAAACCTTTCAGGCAGCACGAAAGGTCCCTCGCTGCCCTCGGGATGACCGGATCCTTGTCGCGTGCACCCTGTGCCAGGATCGGAAGCTGAAGCACTGGAGGTGTCGGCGCGACGCACATCGCGCCGGCACAAGCCTCACATGCAGGACGCCTGTGCGATCACGACCGCATCGAGACCCTGCATCTGCTCCTGGCTCAAGGTAGCGGGATCGAGCAGGTTGCCGCCCGGCTGCGTCGCGGCATTGGACTTCTTCATCCCCTGGACCGCGGCGGCGCGTTTGTCGGCCGGGATCTTAGAGGACATGCACTCGCACAGCCGCTGGCTGCCGGTGACCAGGCATTCGCTCATGAAGTCGTCGGCCGCCCAGGCCGCCGTCGCCAGCCCGCCGGCCGTGACACTCGAGACGACCGCCAAAACAACCTTACGCATGGAATTGCTCCCCATCGGCCGCCCCTGCGGCGCCGGTCGCAGGATATCGCGCCGTCGCGATGTTTTCCATTCCGCCTGCATGCGCCCTCTTTACCAGTCGCGCAGCAGGCGTAAGCTCGGCGTATGGAGATCGAACGCCCTGATCCTGGCATTGGCGCGATCGCGACCGATGTCGATGTCCGCGCGCTGTCGGAAGCGGACTGGAACACGCTGTACCGCACCTGGCTCGACGGCATCGTCCTGGTGGTGCGCGGCCAGACGCTCGGCATAGAGGAATTCCTCGCCTACTCGCGCCGCTTCGGCCGGCTGAAGCCGCATCGCGTCAAGCGTACGCGGCACGCCGAGTTTCCCGAGCTCACGGTGATGGGCGTGGGCACGCGCAAGGCCGACGGCCAGGTCGACAAGACGATCTATGACCGCGGCGGCGGCTGGCATACCGATTCGCCATGGGACACCGAGATCTGCAAGGCGACCCAGCTCTATGCCATCGCCATCCCGTCCTACGGCGGCGATACGCTGTTCGCCAGCATGTACGAGGCCTACGAGACGCTGCCCGAGAGCCTGAAGCAGCGCATCGCCGGTATGAAGGCCGAGCACGTCTATGGCGGCCGCGGCCGGCGTGGCAACGACCTGCTCGACCCCGAGGACCGCAACCGGCCGCCCGCAGTGCATCCGATCGTGCGCGTGCACGAGGAGACCGGCCGCACCTCGCTCTACGCCAACCCCTATCACATCGTGCGCATCCAGGGCCTGAGCGACGCCGAGAGCGAATCGCTGATCGCCGAGCTCACCGGCCACATGGTCGAGACCAAGGCGCAGTACCGCCACAAATGGCAGGTCGGCGACATCGTGATCTGGGACAACCGCTGCGCGCTCCATTCCGCGACCGGCGGCTATCCGATCGAGGAAAAGCGCATCCACTGGCGCGTCACCATCATGCAGGATCCCGCCGAGGCGCAAACGGCGGCGTAACTCATATCCTCCCCAGCTTCGCTGGGGAGGCGTCGCCGTCATACGGCGACGGAGGGGTCATGATTCATTGCCGGAGCGCGCCACTCCGTGGCGCGTCATGGGACGTGTGATCGACAAGAAGAGCGCCACGGAGTGCCGCGCTCCCGGCAATGCCCCCTCCGTCCGCAAAGACGCGGACACCTCCCCAACTTCGTTGGGGAGGAGGAAAAGACTCACCCGAACAGCCAGTGACGCGTCAGGCCGAACAGGCCGGTCGCGAACAGGATCGCCAGCGCCACGTTGCGGTAGAGGCGTTCGCTGGCGAGGCCGTGGAACATGCGGCCGCCGATCCAGGCGCCCAGCACCATGACGGGAAACAGCACGACGGCGCGCGCCAGCGCCTCCCATCCCGCCACACCTGTCGCCAGCACGATCACGATCAGCAGGAACTGCGTCAGAAAATAGTAGGTGACGATGTTGGCGCGGTTGACGTGCGGTGGATCGTTGCCCGACAGCAGGTACAGCAGCACCGGCGGTCCGCCGACGCTGGTGGTCGCCATCATCGCACCCGAGAGCGCGCCGACCGCCACGGTGGCCGCCGTCGACCGGCGGCCGGTGTATTTCCAGCCGCTCCACATCAGGACCACGAAGGCCACGATCACCGCCGACACCGCCGTCACGATCGTGTTCTTGTCGACCGAGGCGAGCAGCCACACGCCGAGCGGCATGGCGGCGCAGGCGGCGATGCTCATCGGCGTCAGGACGTGCCAGTCTGCATGCCGGCGGACCTGGGGGAAGAGCTGCAGCGACACCACGAGCTCGATGGCGACGACGGTCACCACCATGTCGGCCGAGCCGAACAGGATGGCGAAGATCGGCGCCATCAGCATTGCCGAGCCGAAGCCCGCGAAGCCGCGCATCAGGCCGGCGACCAGGGTGACGCCGATGGCGGTGGCGAATCCGACGCCGGCGAACAATGAGGCGATCTGGGGAATCATGACGCTACTGCCGGGCAGAGGGGGACGAACGACAGCGATCCCGGGGCATCCGGCTGGCGGAAGCGAGGGATCAGCGCGTAAGTCGAAGCGTCGTGCCCGGCATCATGACGGCGCGACCATCGTCGATCGCAGGTGGTTCGTCAATCTCTTCATCCTCCCCAGCGAAGCTGGGGAGGATTCAGCCAGCCAGCTTCGCGCGCACGAAGTCGATGCGGTCCTGGCCCCAGAACAGCTCGCCGTCGACGACGAAGGTCGGGACGGCGAAGATGCCCTGCTTGTCGGCTTCGGCCTGGTGTACGCCGATGGCGACAGGGCCCGGCCCCTTGACGAAGGCGTCGAAGCCCGCCACGTCGACGCCGATCTCCGCCAGCAGCGCCTCGACGGCGGCGCGATCCTCGTAGTCAAGCTCGCGCTTGAAGAAGCGCGGATAGGCGGCATCGATCAGGGCCCGGCCCTTGCCGGCGGCGTCGGCGTACATCCACGCGAGATGGATAAGCGTCGGGTCGAAGATCTTCTTCGGCCCGAGAATGATCATGCCGCGCTGGTTGGCGAAGCGGCGGACGTCGGCATAGAGATACTTTATACGCCGCAGCCCGCGCTCGGCGACCTTGGGATCGCGCACGTTGTAGGTACCCTGGATGTCCAGGGTGAACGGCCGCAGGCGCAGCGTCACGCCGAATTCCTTCTCAAGCGCATAGGCTGGATCCTTGGCGAGGAAGGAGTAAGGGCTCCTGAGATCGATCCAGAGGTCGACCGTCCGGCTCATGCCCGCCGCGCCTGCCCCTCGCCGCTCTTGTCGCGCAGCCGACGCATGCCGCGAAGCCAGCGGTCGTAGTCGCCGACCTTGCGCACCATGTACTGCTTCACCTCGGGGTGCGGCAGGATCAGGAAGGTCTCGGCCTCCATGACCTCGATCACGGTCTGCGCCACTGCGTCGGTGTGCAGCACGCCGTCGACCGACGCCGCCGTCGCGCCCGCCATGCGCAGCATGTTGGTGTCGACCGCCTGCGGGCAGAGCACCGAGATGCAGATTCCCTTGTCGCCGTACTGGATAGACAGGTGCTCGGCCAGCGCCACGGCGGCATGCTTGGTGACGCCGTATGGCGCCGAGCCCATCGAGGCCAGCAGGCCGGCGGCGCTGGCAGTGTTCAGCAAATAGCCCGACTTTCGCGCCAGCATGCCCGGCAGCAGGGCCCGCGCCGCATAGACGTGCGCCATGACGTGGATCGCCCAGCTGTCGGCCCAGTCCTGGTCCGAGGCGTCCTCGTGGCCCCCGCGGCCGATGCCGGCATTGGAGAAGAAGACATCGACCGGGCCGTAATGGCGCTCGGCCTCGGCGACCAGCGTCTTGACGTCGGCCTCGCGGCCGACGTCGCACGCAACGGCGATGCCCTTGATATCCTTCGCCACCGTTTCGAGCCGCCCGGCGTCACGATCGGCGACGACGACGCCCTTGGCGCCCTCCCTGGCGTAGCGCCGCGCGATCGCCTCGCCGATGCCACCCGCGGCGCCGGTGACGACGCAGACCTTGCCTTGCACTTTCATGTTGCTCCCCGCTGCTCTCTTCATCCTCCTCCCCAGCGAAGCTGGGGAGGAACGTTCTACCCCCAGCTCTGCTCGATCAGCTCGACATACTGCGCCTTCGTCGGCTGGCGTGGCGTCGAATGATGGCAGTGATCGCCCAGTGCGCCGTCGGCAATCTTCGCGACCGTGTCCTGTGCCAGTCCCATCGCGCCCAGCCCTTTCGGGATGCCGAGCCGCTCGTTGAGCGCGCGCACTGCGTCGGCAACGCCCTCCGCGTTGGCCGCGCTGTCGGGCAGGCCCATCACCCGTGCCACGCGGCGGTACTTGTCGCCGACGGCGGGGGCGTTGAAACGCAGCACCGCCGGCAGGTAGACCGCGTTCAGCGTGCCATGATGCAGGCGATAGCCCTTGAGGCCGCCGGTCGGATGGCTGAGCGCGTGGACCGCGCCCAAGCCCTTCTGGAACACCATGGCGCCCTCCATGGCGGCCATCGCCATGTTGTAGCGCGCCTCGCGGTCGGAGCCGTCGCGGGTGGCGCGCTCGACCCAGGTCCACGCCTTGTCCAGCCCGTCGAGGGCGATCGAATCGGCCGGCGGGTTGAAGGCGTTGGAGAGAAAGCATTCGATGTTGTGCGTGAAGGCGTCCATGCCGGTGCCGGCGGTGAGGTGGGGCGGCAGGCCCAGGGTCAGCTCGGGGTCGATCAGCGCCAGCTTGGGGATCAGGTGCGGGCTGCCGATCGCGAGCTTGCGCCCCGAATCCATGATGATGACGCCGCCGCGGCTGACCTCGCTGCCGGTCCCGGAGGTCGTCGGGATGGCGACGATCGGCGCCACCTTGTCGGTGATGCGCGGCGCGCCGCCCTCCACGAAGGAATAGTGCTGCAGCGAATTGCCGGGATGGGTCGCCATCAGGCCGACCGCCTTGGCCAGATCCATGGGCGAGCCGCCACCGATGGCGATGATGCCGTCGCAGCCCTCCGCCTTGTAAAGGGCCAGCGCCTCGCGCATCGCCGCCTCGGTCGGGTTCTCCGGCGTGCCGTCATAGACGGTGATCGGCATGTTGCCGGGCAGGTTCTCCCTCACCCTGGCCCACAGGCCGGCGGCGATGACGCCCTTGTCGGTGACGATCAGCGGCCGGCGCAAGCCGAGCAGCTGCAGCTCCGCTTCCAGGAGCTTCAGCGCGCCAAAGTCGAACTGGATGCGGGTGAGATAGGTGATCAGCGCCATTGTAGTCCTCAGGCTCGAAGGAACGGCTTGTCGCCCTTGACGGTGACGCGGTAGCCCAGCCGGCGGTGCGGGAAGTAATCCCACATCGCGTGATGCATGGCGGCGCGATTGTCCCAGAAGGCGATCGAGTTGGGCCGCCAGGCGAAGCGGCACTGGAACTCCGGCGTCTCGCTGTGGCGATAGAGCATCTCCAGCAGCGCGTCGCTCTCGTGCTTCCTGAGGCCGACGATCCGCGTAGTGAAGTTGCGATTGACGTAGAGCGCCTTGCGGCCGGTCACGGGATGGGTGCGCACCACCGGATGCTCGTTGCGCGGGAAGCCACCCTCCTTGGGCGTCTGGCCGAAGCGGCCGCCATAGACCTGGGCGCCGTCATGGATCGCCGTCAGCCCCTCGCACAGGCGCTGGATCGGCGGCGACAGCGTGTCCCAGGCGCGATACATGTTGGCAAACAGCGTGTTGCCCCCGCCGTCCGGCGGCAGCTCCTTCATGTAGAGGATGCTGCCCATCGGCGGCTCGGGATCGCAGCTCACGTCGGAATGCCATTCCTCTCCGGCGATGTACTTGGAATTCTCGTCGGCCTTGATGACCAGGATCTCGGGATGATCCCAGTCCTTGCGCGTCGAGGTCGGGTGCAGGTGCAGCTCGCCGAACAGGCGGCCGAACGCCTTGTGCTGGTCGTGCGTCAGCTCCTGGTCGTGGAAGAAGATCACCAGGTTTTCCATCAGGGCATCATGGATTTCCTGGAAGGTCTGGTTGCCGAGCGGTCGCGACAGGTCGACCCCGGCGATCTCCGCGCCGATGGCAGGTGTGAGCTTGCGAACCTGGATCGTCTGATATCCCATAGGGCGTCCCTCGACTTTGCGCGAAGCCTACGCGGATTTCGACCCATGAGCGACCATCTTGTCCTGCGCGCTGCCACCGCCGCGGATGCCGCGGCGCTCGCCGCAACCATCGCCGCCGCGTTCAAGCAGTATCGCGGCAAGCTCAAGCCCGAATCAGGCGCCTTCCGCGAGACCACCGAGGCGATCGCCGCAGAGCTGGCGCGCGACAGCGGCGCCATCGTCGCGGAGCGAAACGGCGCGATGGTGGGCTGCGTCATGCTGAAGCTGATGGAGGGTGACCTCTATTTCGGCCGGCTGGCGGTGCTCCCGTCCGAGCGCGGTCACGGCATCGCCCGCCGCCTGGTCGAGGCCGTCGAGGACGAGGCGCGCCGCCGCGAGCTCGACGGCGTGCGGCTGGGCGTGCGCATCGTGCTCACCGAGAACCAGCGCTTCTTCACCTCTCTCGGTTACGCCGAGTATTCGCGCGAGGCGCATCCCGGCTTCGACTACCCGACCTCGATCAACATGCGGAAGGCGCTGCGCTAGACGCAGCGACCGGTCCAATGAGCCTGCCTAGCGTGTCGCGGGCTGAACGGTCCTGTCGACATACGTCCCGTCGGGATAGACGGTGCGCTGCACGGTCGGAGCGGGCTGAGGCTCTGGAACCGGCACCGTCCTCGTCGTTGTGCTGGAAAAGGACATGCAACCGGAAACGGCGACCAGCACAACAAGCCCAAGAGAAAAGCTCTTCGTCATTCGGGCTCTCTTCCTTGCAACAAAGCCAAGCATGCACTCACGATATCGCCCGCGGGACCGGGCAGAAAGTGAGCAAGAATTACTAATCGCTAGTAAATCGGAACCAGCCCGATGCCCTGACGTTGAAACCGCGGACAGTGCAACGACAGATGCTGACCGGGCGGTTGAATGGATCAGATTCTCGAGCATGGCACGCGCGATCGCGGGCAGCTGGAGGTGCTTGCCGAGGCGTTGGACGGCGGCATCGTGCTGGTCGACTCCAGGGGAGCCGTGGTGTGGATGGACAGCACGATGCGTCGGCGAATCAACGGCGAGCTGCGGAGCTTCGCCCTGCCGTTGGTCGCCTCAGGTTCCCGAGCCCTGGATTGCCTCGCAGCCCCTGTCGAAGTCACGGTCAACGGCAAGCGCGTGAACCTCTGCGTGCTGCAGGAAGCAGACAGCTCGAAGCGCGGCGATGGCCAGGACGTGATCGCGGCCGTGGAAGGCATCATGGCCGAAAGCGCCTCGTGGTTCACGGCCGTCCTCGACAGGCTCAAGACCATCCGGCTGCCTGGCGTTTCCATGAATGGCGCCGATGCGCGGCTGCTGACCGACCGCGAGCGCGAGGTGCTGGGCCTTCTTTGCGAGGGCAAGAGCGGTGCGCATATCGGCGGGATTCTCGGCCTGTCCGAGAACACCGTGCGCAACCACATTGCATCGCTCTATCGCAAGATCGGCGTCAATCGCCGCTCGGGGGCGATCATCTGGGCGCGCGAGCGCGGCATCACTGGCCGGGACAGCCTGGAGATCGGGCGTCTGCGTCACAGTCGTGAGGACACCACTACTACGAAGTGACTAGTATTTTTGTCTCTCTTGTCGCGGACCGCCGAAGGCGGTTCGATGAGCAATGCTTCGCCTCTACATCGCCGGCAACTCTGCCAGCTCGCGACGAGCCGAGCAGAATCTCGCGCGACTGCAAAAGTACATGAAGGCGGGCGAATGGAAGATCGAGGTCATCGACGTTCTGCTGGTGCCCGAGCTCGCGGAGAAGGCGGGCATTCTTGCCACACCCACGCTCTCCTTCGATCGCTCCGATCGACCGCGGCGGATCGTCGGCGATCTCGGCGACATCAGACGGGTCCTCGATTTCCTCGGCATCGAGCCCAACGGTGACATCCCATGACACTTCAGGACATCGAGACGCCGGAGGCGCTCGAACGGGTGCAGACGGGCGTGAAGGCTTTCGACGAACTGGTGATGGGTGGCCTGCCGCGCGGGCGTACCACCATCGTCGGTGGCACGCCTGGCAGCGGCAAGACCGTGTTTGCGACCCAGTTTCTCGCCCACGGGATCACCCTCTATGGCGAGCGCGGCGTGCTCGTGACCTTCGAGGAGCCGCCGCGCGACATCGCGGCCAACATGCAGGGCTTTGGCTGGGACCTGATGGGCTGGCGACGCGAGGGCAAGCTCGCCTTCGTCGATGCGAGCCCCGCCACCAACGATGAGGTCGTGATCGGCGACTTCGACCTGAACGGCCTGCTGTCGCGCATCCTGCATTCGGCGAAGACGGTCAACGCTCGCCGTGTCGTGCTCGACTCGCTCACGCAGCTCTTCGACCATTTCATCGGCGAGCCGAAGATCCTGCGTCGCGAGCTGTATGGCATCAGCAAGGCCTTGAAGCAGGCAGGCCTGACAGTCCTGATGACGGCCGAGCGCAACAGCGAATATGGCGAGATCACTCGCCATCGCCTCGAGGAGTTCGTAGCCGACAACGTCGTGATCCTGCGCAACGTGCTCAACCGCGAGAAGCGCCGGCGGACCATCGAGGTCCTGAAAATGCGCGGCAGCCATCACGCCGAGGGAGAGGCGCCGTTCACCCTGCTGGCCAATCAGGGTGTGATCGCAATCCCTCTTTCCTCGCTCCGGCTCGAGCAGCAGTCGAGCATGGTGCGGGTGACCAGCGGCAACCGCGAGATCGACGAGATGTGTGGCGGCGGCTTCTTCCGCGACAGCGTCACGCTGGTGAGCGGCGCGACCGGCACCGGCAAGACGCTGCTCGTCACCAACTTCCTGGCGGGTGGCGTGGCCGCCGGCGAGAAGGCGATCCTGTTCGGCTACGAGGAGAGCCGCGGCCAGCTCTTCCGCAACGCCAGCGGCTGGGGAGTCGACTTCGCGCGCCTGGAGGAGGAAGGCAGGCTGCGCGTGATCTGCCTCTATCCCGAGGCCCAGGGTCTGCCCGACCATCTGCTGACCATCCAGGCACTGGTCGACGAGTTCCAGCCCAACCGCATTGCCGTCGACAGCCTCTCGGCGCTGGAGCGCATCGCGCCCGACACCGGCTTCCGCGAGTTTCTGATCAGCCTTACGTCCTTCATCAAGAAGCGAGAGATCGCCGGCCTCTGCACTGCGACCAGCAAGTCGCTGGTGGGCGGACAGAGCGCCAGCGAGCAGCACATCTCGACACTCACCGATTCGATCATCCTGCTGCGCTACATCCAGGAGGCAGGCACCATGCATCGCGGCCTGATGGTGCTGAAGATGCGTGGCAGCGAGCACGCCAAGGATATCCGCCGATTCGCCATCGACGGCAACGGCATGCATCTCGGCGAGCCTTTCCCGCAGGCGCCCGACGTCTTCGCCGCCGGTGACAGCGAGGACTTCTGATGCTGGCATTCGGCGGAACCCTCGATCAGACCGAGCTGCGCTTCCTGGTCGAGAAGAATGCCGACGGCATCATCGTGGTCGACAGCGACGGCGTCGTGCTCTTCGCCAACCCCGCGGCGGTCGAGATCTTCGGCCGCCCGCCGCAGGCGCTGGTGGGCTCGCCCATTGGCATCCCGTTCACGACCGGCGACACGACCGACATCGCCATCCGCCGCTCCGATGGCCGGCTGGCCGAGGCCGAGATCCGCGTGGTCGATACGGTCTGGAATCACCAGCCGGCACGGCTCGCCAGCGTGCGCGACATCTCCGTGCGCAGGGCGATGGAGGAGCGGCTGCGTCACAGTGCCAAGATGGAGGCGATTGGCCGGCTTACGGCCGGCATTGCGCACGACTTCAACAATGTGCTGACCGTGGTGCTGGGCAACCTCGAAAGCGCCCGCCGCCAGGTCGCACCTGGCCAGGCGGCCCTGGTCGACAGGCTGGACAACGCCACCCGCGGCGCGCAGCGCGCAGCGGGCCTCACGGGGCGGCTGCTCGCCTTTGCGCGCCGGCAGCCGCTCGAACCGCAACCGTTCGACGTCAATGAGCTGGTATCCGGCATGTCGGACCTGCTGCGGCGTACCCTCGACGAACGGGTGCGCGTGGCCGCCACGCTGGGCGCCGGGCTGTGGGCAGTCGAGGCCGATCCCGCGGAGCTCGAGGCCGCGCTCCTGAATCTGGCGGTCAATGCACGCGACGCCATGCCGGAAGGCGGCGACCTCAGGATCGTGACGTCGAATGCCGGGCCCTATGACGCAACGCAAGCAGCGGCGCTGAATCTCCAGCCGGGCGCGTATGTCGCGATCGCGGTCGAGGATTCCGGTATCGGCATGAGCGCCGACGTGCTGAGGCAGGCACTCGAACCTTTCTTCACGACCAAGGGCGGACAGGGCACCGGGCTCGGTCTCAGCCAGGTTTACGGATTTGCGACGCAGAGCGGTGGCACGATCACCCTGCGAAGCCAGCCAGGCCGCGGCACCGTTGCCCGCATCTATCTGCCCAAGGCCGACAGGCCGCCCATCGGGCGCGAGCGCGCACCGTCTGTCGTGAATCTCGAGACGCCGCGCGCCCGGCAAGGCGAGACGATCCTTGTTGTCGAGGACGACGAGGATGTGCGACGTCACACCGTCGGCATTCTGTTCGAGCTGGGCTACACCGTGCTCGAGGCGGGAGATGCGCTTCAGGCGCTACGGATTATCGACCGGGAGTCGGCCCCAGGCCTGCTGCTGACGGATCTCGGTCTGCCGGGGGCCATTGACGGCCGCGCGCTGGCGGAGCGGGCGCGTTCGCTGCATCCGTCGCTCGGCGTGCTGATCATGACGGCCTATGCCGCGACATCGCTCGTGGAGGACGGCCGGCTCGTTGCAGGTGTAGACTTTCTCGGCAAGCCTTTCACGCGCGAGGCACTGGCGACGCGCGTGCGCGAACTGCTGGACCGCCGCGAGGGGTCCGCCGAACCCGGGCGCGTTCTCCTGGTCGAGGACGAGGCGCTGGTGCGCATGTACGCGGCCCAGGTACTCGGCGATCTGGGCTACATCGTCGACGAAGCGGCAACGTTCGCGGAAGCTCTTGCCAGCTTTGGCCGGCTGCAGGAGACCTATACTGCCGCGGTCATCGATGTTGGTTTGCCCGACCGGCCTGGTGATGATCTCGTTTCCGAAATCCGGGCTCGCCGGCCGGACATGCCGATTCTGCTGACGACGGGATACGCCGACGGCCTTGGGCACCGGCCATGGTCGACGGATCCATTCCTGCAGATCGTCGGCAAGCCCTTCCAATCCCATCATCTGCAGGCGGCACTTGACCGCCTGGGTGTCCGTTCGCCAACCAGCCCGGCGAACTGACTCTCCGGGGCCTGTGGTCGCTATCATGACGAAAATCTGTTGCAGCCAGATAGTCGTCGAACAGGTCGGTCACGTCTTCCTCCTGATGCGGAAGTCGCAGCAGCTCTGGCCCGCCATTATCGTCTGGCGGCGCGTGAGCTCGAACTCGTCGTTGAATCCGCTGACCATGGCATGATCCCGGGCGCAGTGAACCTGGGCGCCGAGGTCGGCAAGGCCGAGCTCCTGGTAGAACTCGGCGTACCGGCATCGGGTCACGTTGAAGTCGAGCCGATCGTCAGTCTGGTCTCTCGACCTCCAGACCGCCTCCTCCGGCCCTGCCCCACACCGTTTCCACGATGGCGCGCAGGCCCGCCGTGTCGCTGCCGAAGCGCGCTGCCCAGGCCGCCCCTTCCCCTGATGCCAGCCCGCGGATCGTGGCGGCAACGACCTCGCGTGTCGGGCCATCCCCGAACCTCTCGCGGCAGGCGGCAACGAAGGGAATGAGCACGCGCGCCTCGATCTTGCGCTTCGCGAGATGGTCGATCGCGATGTCGTCGGGCATGCCGATCTCCTGTGGCCGTTGAACGGGCGGGACCATCGCGCAAGGGGTGGCGCCGGACAAATCAGCTAAACTGCGCCTCGCGAGGCATAGAAATCCTGATGCTCATGCGAGCGCGCCCGAACCTATGGTGAGGCCTGGAGGGCACCACATTGACCTATCGACTTCCGCCCTTGAACGGCTTGCGCGCCTTCGAAGCCGCCGCCCGTCACAAGAGCTTCCGGCGGGCGGCCGATGAGCTTTGCGTGACGCCGGGCGCCGTGAGCCAGCACGTCAAGGCATTGGAGAATGCCCTCGGCGTGGCGTTGTTTCATCGCTCGGCCCGCGCCATTGCGCTCACGCCGGAAGGGCGGCGCTACGTGCCGTCGATCCGCGCCGCCTTCGAGACGATCGCCCAGGCTACCGAGGAAACGGCGCCCGGCCTGCGCGGCCGCAAGCTCAGGCTGGGAATCGCCCCGCCGCTCGACAAGACGGCGTGGCCGGCCTTGCGCCGGATGCTGTCGGAAGCAGCCGTGCCCGAGATCGTCGGCATGCGGGTCAAGGACGATCCGGGTCAGCTCGAGGAAGACGGCGCGCTCGACGCCCTGCTCCGCGACTCGGACGAGGACTGCGCCGGCCTGCACATCGATCGCCTCGACGTCAGGGATGGCGAGGCCGGAAGAATTCCAGTGGTCCTTGTGACGCGGCCCGGCATAGCCGGTTGCCGCCAGCACAACAATCTCGTCAGGCTGCTGATGGCATGAGCCGCGCGCTCACGCGTGGTTGGCGATCAATATCTCGGCGTTCTTCACGCCGATCAGCACGCTCGGCGCGTCGCTGGCCACCGGGCGCAGCAGGTCGGTCGCCGCGGCGACATCGCTGGCGCCGGCCCAAACCGTGCCGTGCTCCTGCTGCTCGCGCACGTACTCCAGACCCACCGCCACCTTGCCCATCAGGGTGGTGATGTCCTTGCCGGCCGCCGAGTCCTGCGCCCCGCTCATGATGTTGACCAGCACCGAGCCGACGAACTGGCCGGCCTGCAGCGTCGCCTTGATCTCGCCCGTCCAGTAGGCCAGCCCGGCGGCGTCCGACGAGCGGTTGAACAGGTTGTTGTAGACCGAGTCCAGGAAGGCGCTGATCTGGCCGTCGCTCGCCCCGAACGGGTTTACCAGGAACGGATAGAGCGTCTTGGCCTCCTCACTGATGCCGAACGAGCTCGCGATGTTGGCGAACAGCGCCGCCGCCCCCTGCGTCTGCAGGTTCTGGATGAACTGGCCGACCCAGAAGACGAAGCCGGCGGCATCGGCGGCGCGACCGAAGAAGGCCGTGTAGGTGGCCGCGATCTGCTCCTCGGGCGTGAGCCCCAGCAGGTCGAGGGTCGTCGACGCCCCGGTATTGACCGGCACGACGTAGATCGTCGCCTTGCCGTCGACGCCATTGCCACCGGGGACGGCGTGGTAGGTGAACGAGTCGATGCCGGTGAAGCCCGCCGTGGGCATGTAACCGAAGCCGCCGGCGCCGGCGAGCTGCACCGTGCCATGGCTGGCCCCGGCGAGCGGCGACGCGCCCGACGCGTTCTGGTCGTTCAGCAGCACGCCGGCCGGCGCGGCGATCGTCAGCGACTGGCCTTCGAGGACGATATAGGCGTCGTCGTGCGCCGTCACGGTGACGGCGACGCTGTCGTCGTTCTGGATGGTGCCGCCCGCCGATGCCTTGCCGATGCCGAGGCCGGGCGACGGGTTGGACAGGGTGACGACGAATCCCTCATCGAGTTCCACTGTCGTGTCCCCGGCGACACCGACCGTCAGTACCTTGCTGGTCTCGCCGGGCGCGAAGCTCAGCTTGCCGGAGGGCAGCGCGCCGCCGACGAAGTCGGCGGCCGCGGCGGCGCTGGCGACCGCCCCAGTCACCGCCCAGGCGACGCTGCGCGCCGTCGACGTGTCGCCCGTCGCCGTCACCGTGAAGGTGAAGGGCGTGGGGCCGCCGTTGCCCTCCGCCTTGGCCGCCGATAGGGCCACGATCGATACCGTGGCGTCGTCGTCGAGAATCGTGCCGGAAGCCGACGCGGTGCCGAGCACGAAGCCGGCCGACGGGCTCGACAGGGAGACGGTGAATTCTTCGTCGGGTTCGACAGTCGTGTCACCCACGACCTCGACCGTGATCGTCGTGTTGATCTCGCCCGGCGCAAAGGTGAGCGTGCCGCCGTTCAGCGCGCTCGCGGCGAAGTCCGCCGGGCTGGCGGGATTGGCGCCGCTGCCGGCCAGCGACCAGACCACCGTCTGGCTGGTAACCCCGGCCTGGTCCAGGGTCATCGTGAAGGTGAAGGCGGTCGTGCCGCCGTTGCCTTCCGCCTTCACCGACGACAGCGCGGCGATCGAAACGACCGACAGATCGTCGTTCACGATCGTGCCGGCGCTCGTCGCCGTGCCGAGGTCGAGGCCCGACGACGGACTCGACAGCGTCAGCGCGAGCCCTTCGTCGAACTCCACGGCCTGATCGGCCACGACGGTCACGGTCACGGTCTTGGTGGTCTCGCCCGGTGCGAAGGTGAGCACGCCGGAGGGCAGGACGCCGCCCGCGACGTCGGCGGCATCGGCCGGATGCGTGCCCGAGCCGGTCACCGCCCACGCCACGGTCTCGCTGGTGACGCCGGCGCGGTCGAGGTTCACCGTCCACTCGAGGGCGGTCGTTCCGCCCGCGCCTTCCGCCTTCGACCCGGGCCCCGCCGTGACAGACACCACCGACTTGTCGTCGTTCAGGATGGTGCCGGTCGCCGACGCCGTACCCGGCTGCAGCCCGGTCGTCAGGTTCGACAGGGTGACGCTGAAATCCTCGTTGAACTCGCCCGCCGTGTCGCCCGACACCTGGATGGTTACGGTGGTACTGGTCTCGCCGATGGCGAAGCTCACCGTGCCTGTCGGAAGAGCGCCGCCGAAATCGGCAGCATCGGCAGGACTGCCACCGGCGCCTGTCACCGACCAGTCGGCCGTCTGGGCCGCAAAGGACGGCTGATCGAGGCTGACCGTGAAGGTGAAGGCGGTCGTGCCGCTGTTGCCTTCCGCCTTGCTCGCCGCGAGGGGCGTTATCGAGATCCCGGCGCGATCATCGTTCTGGATGATGCCGAGCGCACTGATCATGCCGCTCAGCGCCAGGCCGGGCGACGAATTGGAAAGGTTGACCGTAAAGAATTCGTCCGTCTCGACCGTGGTATCGCCGGATACCGCCACGGTGATCGTCTGGCTGGTCTCGCCGGCGATGAAAGTGACTGTCCCGGTCGGCAGGGTTCCCCCGACGAAGTCGGCGCCATCCGGCACCAGAACACCCGTGTCTCCCACCGCCCAGTCGACCGTATGTGTCGAGAGGCCAGCCTGGCTCAGGGTGACGGTGAAGGTGAACGGGGTCGTGCCGCTGTCCTCTTCCGCCTTGGCGGCGGAGAGGGCGGCGATCGACACGCTGGGGAAATCATCGTTGAAGATCGT
>NZ_JBFWZI010000077.1:0-12384 GCF_050185545.1 Reyranella sp.
GATGAGCCCGACGCATGGCCGAACAACTTCAGCAAGTCGCCAACGCCAACGTCATCGACGTGGCCAGCATCGAGGTTATCTACAACCACGTCATCCTGGTTCTGAAAGGCGTGTCGCTGGCGGTGCCGGACGGGTCGATCGTGGCGCTGCTCGGCGCCAATGGGGCGGGCAAGTCGACGACGCTGAAGGCGATCTCGAACCTGCTGCACAGCGAGCGCGGCGAGGTCACCAAGGGCCAGATCCATTGCCGTGGCGAGCGGGTCGACGGGCTCACGCCCAACGATCTGGTGCGGCGCGGCGTCATCCAGGTCATGGAGGGCCGCCACTGCTTCGGCCATCTCACGGTCGAGGAGAACCTGCTGACCGGCGCCTACATCCACGGCGGCAAGCGCCGGCAAATCGCCGACGACCTCGACAAGGTCTACCACTACTTTCCGCGCCTCAAGGAGCGGCGCTCGAGCCAGGCCGGCTACACCTCGGGCGGCGAGCAGCAGATGACGGCGATCGGCCGCGCCCTGATGAGCCGGCCCAACACCATCCTGCTCGACGAGCCGTCGATGGGCCTGGCGCCGCAGCTCGTCGAGGAGATCTTCGAGATCGTGAAGAGCCTCAACGAGCAGGAGAAGGTCTCGATCCTGCTGGCCGAGCAGAACACCAACGTGGCGTTACGCTACGCCCATTACGGCTACATCCTGGAGAATGGGCGCGTGGTGCTCAACGGCGATGCCGCCCACTTGCGCGAGAACGAGGACGTGAAGGAGTTCTACCTCGGCATCGGCGGCGAAGGCCGGCGCTCGTTCCGCGACGTCAAGCACTACCGGCGGCGCAAGCGCTGGCTGTAGAGCCCATCCGTTCGGCTGGGACAGCCGAACGGAATGTGTATGTTGAAACGAGTCTCCTCCGTGCGCGCCTCCTTGATGATGGAACCGCGAGCGGTTCAATCATCGAGAATCACTCTGGCACTACCGCGCAGGTAATTGCCCGTCGCCAAACCGCCGCCGATGCTGGCGGCATGTGGACTGCCCTTGCCTTCGCCGTCGTCGGCGCGATCCATCTGATGCCGATCGCGCCCGTGTTCGTGCCCGAGACCCTTTCGCGCCTCTACGGCATGGCGCCGACCGATTCGACGCTGCTGGTGCTGATGCGCCATCGCGCGGTGCTGCTGGGTCTGGTCGGGATGCTCTGCCTGTGGGCGATCTGGGCGCCGTCGGTGAGGCAGGCGGCGCTGCTGGCGGCGGCGATCAATATCGTTGGCTTTCTCGGCTTCTATGCGCTCTACGGCAATCCTGCCGGTGCCCTGCGCACCATCGCCATCGCCGATCTGGTCGCGTTGCCGCCGCTCGCCTTCGCCGCCTGGGCGACGGTGATTCGCGGCTAAGCCGAATTGTCCGACAGCTTCATGAGAATGAGACCACCGACGATCATCACGGCCGCCGCGATGCGCGAGAAGCTCGCCTGCTCGCCCAGGACGACGATGCCGAAGATGAAGGCGCCCGCCGCGCCGATGCCGGTCCATACCGAATAGGCGGTGCCGAGCGGCAGCGTCTTCATGGAGATCGACAGGAGGACCATGCTAGCGACCATCCCGACCAGGCTGATGACCGTCGGCCAGATCCTGGTGAACCCCTCGGAGTGCTTCATGGCGGAAGCCCACACGATCTCGAGGATACCCGCGACGGTCAGATAGACCCAGGCCATGTCGGCTCTCCATTACACGCCGGATGGCGATGTAGGCAGGGGATACCTGGGTTCAACCATCGCCAACCAGGGATCAGCCGTGCGCCTCGTTGCCGGGCCCTTCGGGCCGGGCAACGTTGTCGGTCGACCTCGATCGGAGCGGCCTGGCTCAGGAAGCTGCTGCGGCCACCCGCTTGGGCACGGGTGGGGCGAAGCGGAACGCCGCGCCGAGGCGATTCCAGGCGTTGATCGTGGCGATCGCTACGCTCAGGAACACCACCTCGTCCTGGCTGAAGTGGGCGCGTACGGCGGCGAAGGCCTCGTCGGGCACGCTGCGGTCGGCCAGGCGCACCAGCGTCTCGGCCCAGGCCAGCGCGGCGCATTCCCTGTCCGAGAAGATCCCGGCCTCGTGCCAGGTCGCCACCAGGTCGAGCTTCTCCTGCTTCATGCCGAGCTTGCGCGCGACGTTGAGATGGATCTGCAGGCAGAAGGCGCAGTTGTTGATCTGCGACACGCGCAGCTTGACCAGCTCGATGATCTCCTTGTCGAAGCCGGACTCGTCGGCGCACTTGCCGAGCGCCAGCAGGGCCGCCTGGGCGGCGGGCGCCGTCTTCTGGAACGTGTCGTAGGCGATACGGACATGGGACATGGCGTGCTCCAGGATATTCGAACTCTGATATATCTGCCTGAGCCAGGTTGCAAGCCCATCACGGCGCAACTGATGGTTTATTGATCGAGAGGTGATTCAGTCTTATCTTGTGATTGATGGTCGACAACCTCGAAAGTCTGGTGCTCGAGCACCTCCGCATCATCCGTTCCGGGATGGACGAGGTGCGGGAGGATATGCGTGACGTGAAGCGGCGGCTGACGTCCTTGGAGGCTTCTGTCGCCAATTTGCACGGTGACTTCGCCGGCCAGTCGGGGCGGATCGACCGCATTGAGAGCCGGTTGGAGCGGATCGAGCATCGTCTCGAGTTTCGCGACGCCTAGAGCGATTTCCGATTCGGTGGAATCGCTTGCGGTTCCACCAAATCGAAAATGCGCGAGCTGGGGGTGCTCCTTGCAAGATGCACATTCCGTTCGGCTGATCCAGCCGACCGGAATGTGCTCCAGGCCGTTTCGTCGCGCTATCGCTCTGTGACACGAGCGGAGGGCCTTGCCACCTTGGCAAGAGCCCGGCGTGGCGTCTACCGTGTCGGCCGAAGGCCGAGGAAACGCCCATGTCCAAGCACTACGACACTCTGGAAACCCGATCGCCCGCAGAGCGCGAGAAGGCGCTGATGCAGGCGCTGCCGCAGCAGATCGCCCACGCCAAGGCGCATGCGCCGTTCTTCGCCGAGTGGCTGAAGGGCGTCGATCCGGAGGCGGTCACGTCCCGTGCGGCGCTGGCCAAACTGCCGGTGCTGCGCAAGTCGGTGCTGAGCGAGGTGCAGAAGAAGGATCCGCCGATGGGCGGGCTGATCACCGTGCCGATGAGCAAGGTGCGCCATGTCTTCATGTCGCCCGGCCCGATCTTCGAGATCGACACCGACGAGCCCGACTATTTCCGCGGCGCGCGCGCCATGCATGCCGCCGGCTTCCGGCCGGGCGACGTGGTCTACAACACCTTTTCCTATCACCTGACGCCGGCCGGCATCATGATGGAGTCGGCGCTGCGGGCGCTGGGCTGCGCCGTCGTGCCGGGCGGCGTCGGCAACACCGAGCTGCAGCTCGACGCCATCGCCGCCATCCGGCCGAACGGGTATGTCGGCACGCCGTCCTTCCTCAAGATCCTGATCGAGAAGGCGGCCGAGCTCGGCAAGGACATCTCCTCGCTGAAGCACGCCTTCGTCGGCGCCGAGGCGCTGCCGCCGTCGCTGCGCCAGATGTTCATCGACAAGGGCATGACCTGCCTGCAGAGCTACGGCACGGCCGACGTCGGCACCATCGCCTACGAATCCGAGGCGATCCAGGGCATGACAGTCGACGAAGGCGTGATCGTCGAGATCGTGCGGCCGGGCACCGGCGATCCCGTGCCCGAGGGCGATGTCGGCGAGGTCGTGGTCACGACCTTCAATCGCGCCTATCCGCTGGTCCGCTTCGGCACCGGCGACATGTCGGCCGTGCTGCCGGGCCCGAGCCCGTGCGGGCGGACCAACATGCGCATCAAGGGCTGGATGGGCCGTGCCGACCAGCGCACCAAGGTGCGCGGCATGTTCGTCGACCCTGCGCAGATTGCCGAGATCGCCGCCAAGCATCCCGGACTTGGCCGCCTGCGCCTGGTGATCGACTGGGTCAACCAGGCCGACGTCATGACGCTCAAGGTCGAAGCCGGCCAGCCGTCGCCCGATCTCGAGAGGGCGATGGAGGCCACCATCCGCACCGTGTGCAAGGTCGGCGGCAAGGTCGAGTTCGCCCAGCCGGGCAGCCTGCCCAACGACGGCAAGGTGATCGACGACGTCCGCAAGTACACCTGAGGGGCGTCCGGGAGAGATGGCTGCAGTCACGTCGATCGAGATCATGATGGCGGTCCCGCTGTGACGATGCGCGATGCCCACGGGGCCGACCTCGCAGCGATACACCGCCTGATCGGCCAATTGGCCGAAGTGCCGGACGACGCCGAGTTTCGCGCTCGCTTCGAGCGCGTCATGTTGGCGCCGGAGCATCGAGTGATCGTCGCCGAACTGGATGGCGAGGTCGTGGGTGTCCTGCACGTCTTCGAGCGGCCTGCTCTCGAGAAGCCCTGCGAAGCTGTCATCCAGGCCTTGGTGGTCGACAGCAGCCGGCGGAACGAGGGCGTTGGCGAGGCGCTCATGCGCGAGGCCGAGACCTGGGCCCAGCAACGGCAGCTCGCCTCGACGGCGCTCTACACCCGCATCGACCGCGATCGGGCGCGGGCCTTCTACGAACGTATCGGCTATCGCCTCAAGGCGACGTCGCACTTCATGGGCCGCCCGGTTGTGACAAAGGACGACCCATGCCCGCGAACGCCGTTTCGCTGATTCCCGTCAAGACCCGCCCACTCGTTCCGCCTCGGGACGATCTGTGGGAGGCGCTCGCTCCGGTGTTACCGGTCTTGCAGGAGGGCGACGTGCTGGCCGTCACCTCGAAGGTCGTGGCCATTCACCAGGGTCGATGCTTGCCGATCGCCGAGGTCGGAGATCGGGAGGAACTGGTCGCGGCGGAGGCTGACGCCTGGCTGCCGCGCGCCTCGTCACGCTATGGAGTCACCCTCTCCATCAAGGACAGAACCCTGGTGGCGAGCGCCGGCATCGATGCCAGCAACGCCAACGATCACTACGTGCTGTGGCCCCTGGCGCCGAACGATGCGGCCGCCGGGATCGGACGCCGCCTCAGGAAGGAGCACGGCGTGGACAGGCTCGGCGTGATCCTGACCGACAGCCACTGCACGCCGATGCGGCGTGGGACGACCGGAATCTCGATCGGCTTCTATGGCTTCGAAGCCCTGCAGGACTATCGCGGCAAGCCGGACATCTTCGGGCGTCCTCTTGCGGTTACCGTCGCCAATCGCGTCGATGCGCTGGCGGCAGCTGCCGTTGGCCTCATGGGTGAAGGCTCGGAATGCATCCCCGCGGTCATCATTCGCGGCTGGCCGGACCTGGAGTTCAATGACGCCGCTGGTCAGGAAGGCTTTCTCATCCCACCCGAGCAGGATCTCTTTGCGCCATTGCTGCGCTGCTTTCCGGGCCTCGACCGCGCAAAGTAGCGTCGCCTCGCCGGCATTAGTTCTATTGGCCTGCAGGCTGACCAAAGGTCTCTCGTGACGCCCGGGATCACAATCCTACTGTACTGCCGAGCGTGGGAGGGGAGACATGAACGAAGAGGACAATCAGGGCGCCGTCGCCGAAGGCCTGGCAACCGTTGGCAGGGGCGGAAAGGTCCTCGACTCGTGGTTTCCGCGTCCCCGGCTGGAAAGCGGCTTCGGCGCCTGCGTGACCGAGCGTCTGTCGCATCAGGAAGCTGTCGCTACCCTCGGCAATGAAGTCGCCGGTTGCCTGGGCCACGATCCCCGGCGCGACGTCGAGGTGGTCGCCATCCGCACGCGGGTACCGTGGCTGAACCAGCCGCCAGTGGACGCCCACGATGTCTTTCTTCGGCTTCATCTCCTGAGTCACCGGCTGATCCGGCCGCACGGCGCCGACCTCGCGGGCATGTTCGGCCTTCTGAACACGGTGGCCTGGACCTCGATCGGGCCGTGCGAGGTCGAGCGGCTCGACGCTGCCCGCCTGCGCGCGCGGGCCGCGGGCCTGCTGCTTCAGGTGACGGGCGTCGACAAGATCCCGCGCATGACCGACTACGTCGTTCTGCCCGATGTGCGCGTCGCCGACGCCTCCCGCGTGCGGCTGGGCGCCCATCTCGCGGCGGGCACCACGGTGATGCACGAGGGGTTCTGCAACTTCAACGCCGGCACGCTGGGCGCTTGCATGGTCGAGGGCCGGATCAGCGCCGGCGTCGTCGTCGACGAGGCCAGCGATGTCGGCGGCGGCGCCTCGATCATGGGCACGATGTCGGGCGGCGGGACGGTGCGCATCACGGTCGGCAAGCGCTGCCTGATCGGCGCCAATGCCGGCATCGGCATCTCGCTCGGCGACGATTGCGTGGTCGAGGCGGGATGCTACGTCACCGCCGGGGCGCGGGTGCGCTGGGTCGACGGCACGGTCGTCAAGGCGCGCGAGCTCTCGGGGCGGTCGGGGCTGATGTTCTGGCGCAACTCGCAGACCGGGGCGCTCGAGGTGGTGGTGCGGGAGAAGATCTGGGGCAAGCTCAACCCCGAGCTTCATGGCGTGCCCTGACCGGCAGTTTCCCCATTCCGTCACATGCAGGCCATACGCGTACTTGGAGAGCAGATGATGGAACCCAGCGTGCGGAAGCTCTTCGACAGGTACGAAAGCGTCTTCAACCAGTCTCTCCGCGGCGACGTCGACATGGATGAGGTCGCGGCGCTGTACGCTTCCGAGTTCATCGCCGCCTCGCCCGCCGGGGTGAGGGCTGGAAAGAACGACGATCAATTCGAGCAGGCCATGACGCAGGGCTATGCCCGCTATCGCGCGATCGGAACGAAGGAAATGCGGATACGCAATGTCCACCTTTCTCCCATCGATGACCATCATTGGGTGGCCCATGTCGCTTGGACGGCAACCTATGCCCGCAAAGATCAGCCGGACCTTGCGATAGACTTCGATGTTCACTACTTCGTCCAGAAGCTCGACGGAGAGCCGAAGGTTTTCGGTTGGGTCTCGGGCGATGAGCAGGCGCTTCTACGGGAGCACGGCATCGTCTGAAATCCGCGTTGCACCTCGGCGAAAGTTCGCATTGAGATGCAACCTGCTGCACCAGCCTCGGACAGGTGATCCATGGACCCTGCTACTGTCAACGTTCGCTACCTGGTCGAGAACGTCGAGGCCGCCGTGCAATGGTACACGAGGCATCTCGGCTTCACGCTGCTCTCGAACCAGGCCCCGGCGTTCGCCGACGTGAAGCGTGGAGCGCTGCGGCTGCTGCTCAGCGGACCGTCGAGCTCGGCCGGGCGCCCGATGGCCGACGGCGAACGCCCGGGACCAGGCGGATGGAACCGCATCCATCTCATCGTCCCCGACCTCGTTGCCGAGGTATCCAGGCTGCGGGACGCGGGAGTCAGGTTCCGCAACGACATCGTGAAGGGACCAGGCGGAGCGCAGATCCTTGCGGTCGATCCTTCCGGCAATCTCGTGGAGCTGTTCCAGCCGGCGGCGCGCACGGCATAGCGCCACCCGCGGCCTGCCGGCCCCAGGGCGTCGCCCGCGGCCAGGGTCTCGGGCCTCAGGGCAGGGGCAGCCGAAATCGACAAGACGGGCTGTCATCCCGACAGGAGCCGGGCTCGGCGCCGGCCGTGCGCGCAGCTGACGGGACGCATCCTGAAGGGGGCCTCGGGCGAGCGTGCAACGATTGCACTCGCTCGTGGCTGCAGGAGCGAGCCAGTTCGGCCTGCCTGCCTGCCCGGGCAGGCGGTGTCGTGATAGTGCTCCCGGTGAAGTTCCGGGCGAACCGACGGAAGGGACTTGCAGGCGGAAGGACCCGCCCGTGAGCGTCCCGACGCAACGCTCAAAGCGTCCGTCGGGGCGTCCGGGAAGTGGAGCGTGCAATTGATTGCACGAGCTCGTGGCGGCAAAGGCGATCGCATTCGGCTTGCCTGCCTGTCCGCGGCCGAGGTGTCGTGATAGCGCGTACGGGAATGATTGGATGCGAACCAGAGGAGACGATTGCGATCGCCGGCGCCGACTCAAACCAACACCTCGCCGACGCAATCCTGCTCCGTTGCGTCACGGCCAAGCTCTTGATTTCAAAGACCAATGACGCAATGACGCAAATGACGCAAGATTCCACACGCTGGATCTCTTCCGGGTCGCGGGCGTTCCCGTCGCTTATGAAGGGCGCATTCGCATGTGGGTCGGTCCGACGATGTGCGCGACCTGGGCGGCCTTCCCGGCGGACTCGGCGCGCAGGCAGCGGACGGCAGGGCCGCCGCCGGCAGGGCCTGGGGGGCGGTGCGGCGGAGAAGTCGACGAGTCATTCGGTTTTCTCGCTGTTTTCCTCGCGTCAGGCGTTATCTCCGGCGCGCGCATGCTGGCAAATCCGCCACAATTCCCGTATCAAGTGAGGGTGCGGTCGCCCCCGAAATCGCCGGGCTTTTCCGGTGGTTTTGCCCCTCTTTGATCCCGGGGTCCGTGCCAAGGAGGATATCTTGAAGAGGCGTACCTTCGTCTCCGGCAGTGCGGCGCTGGCAGCTGCCGGTCTTGTGTCGCCGGCGTCGGCCGCGACCATCAAGCCCTATAGCTGGGACCTCAATCCGCCGACCGACACGCGCGACAATTTCATCGCCTGGGGCAAGGCCCGCGGCGAGGATCCGATGTTCCTCGGGCAGCGCTGGGATCGCTTCCAGGCGCTGGTGAGGAACAAGGATCTGTGGGGGCAGGCCACCATCCGCGCCTTCCTGCTGACGCCGCGCGAGGAATTTTCGGCGATCAACCCGGCGATCCACAAGCGTGCCTACGAGCATGCCTTCCTCGACATCGGCTACGGCGTGACCATGTCCGGCCCGCACATCCAGGGCCGCATGACCAACGTCATCGACGTCAAGCGCGGCGAGAAGGTGCTCGAGATTGGCACCGGCTCGGGCGTGCAGTCGGCCTATATCGCCAACCTGACCGAGAACGCCTACACGATCGAGATCATCGCCCCCTTGGCTCAGCGCACGCGCGGCCTCTACGACAAGCTGATCGACAAGGGCTACACCGAGTTCAAGCACATCAAGAGCAAGGCGGCCGACGGCTATTATGGCTGGCAGGAGGCCGCCCCGTTCGACAAGATCATCGTGACCTGCGGCATCGACCACGTGCCGCCGCCGCTCCTGCAGCAGCTCAAGGCCGGTGGCCTGATGGTCATCCCGGTCGGCCCGCCGGGCGCCCAGCGCGTCCTCAAGGTCACCAAGACCCAGGGCGCCGACGGCTCGATCACGACCAGCCGCGAGGACATCTACGGTGGCAAGATCGTGCCGTTCGTGCCGTTCACCAAGCTCGAAGGCGAAAAGATCGTCGGCACGCACAATCGCTGAACACGCCACTGGGCGCTGACGACGCCCCCCGGGTAGCCGGGCGCGATGGACGCGCGGCTACCCTCGGCCGCAACGACGGCCCAACGACGGAGTCCCCTCTTGACCGTTACGGTCGATCTCGACAATCGCCCGCCGCTATCCTTCTATCTGTCCGTCGGCCTGGTTGCCGGCAGCATCATCGCGCTGCAGATCGGCATCATGCGGGTGTTCTCGGTCGGCAGCTGGGCCCATTTCGGCTCGCTGGTGGTGAGCCTCGCCATGTTCGGCTTCGGCCTGACCAGCGCCGTGATGTGCGTCGGCAAGGGCTGGTTCGAGCGCCACTGGGAAGGCGCGGTCAGGGGAGCGCTGCTGGCATTCGGGCCGCTGATGGTGGTGTGCAACCTCGCCGCCCAGCAGGTGCCATTCAACGCCATCTTCCTGGTGTCCGACCCGATGCAGAAGTGGCGGCTGTTCGCCAACTTCGTGCTCTATTTCCTGCCTTTCCTGGCGGGCGCGCTCTATCTCGGCGTGGTCTTCCTGAAGGCGCGGAAGACCTTCAACCGCGTCTACTTCGCCGACCTTGTCGGCTCTGGCCTGTGCGGGCTCTCCGTGCTGCTCGCCATGTACGTCTACCGGCCCGACGACCTCATCATGGCGCCGCTGTTCCTGTGGCTGGCGGGCGGCGTCCTGTGGTTCGTGGCGCTCGGTGATCGACGCGGCATCCTGGCGATCGTCATCGTCGCGGTGCTCTCGGCCGCGGTGCACTACCTCGCGCCGTCCATGCTCGGCATCCCCAAGCTCACGGTGTCGGACTACAAGGGCGTGTCCTACGCCCGCAAGTTCCCCGACAACAAGCGCACCTACGAGCGCGCCTCGCCGTTCGGCTACCTCGAGGTCTACTCGAGCTCGTACCTGCACTTCGCGCCCGGCCTGTCGGACAACGCGGCCTTCAACCTGCCGAAGATGCCGTCCAACGCCTATCTCGGCCTGTACATCGATTCGGAGGGCCCGTCGGGCATCATCAAGGACCTGCCAGCCGACGAGACGGCGTATTTCAGGTTCCTGCCGATGTACTACCCGTACATCCTGAAGCAGAAGCCCGACACGTTCGTGGTCCAGTTCGGCGGCGGCATCTCGACGGCGGTGGCGCTGAAGTCGGGCTCCGAGCACGTCACGGTGGCCGAGGGCAACCCGGCCGTGCTGACGGCATTCCGCGAGGACAAGGGCCTGCGCGACTTCACCGGCGACGTTCTCAACAACCCGAAGGTCACCGTCATCGACTATGACGGCCGCCTCTACGTCGCCCATACGAAGAACCGCTACGACATCATCGACCTGTCGCTCGCCGATTCGGCCGGCCTGTCGAGCCCGGGCGGGTTCTCGATCGTCGAGAAATATTCATACACGCGCGAGGCCATGAGCGCCTATATGCGGGCGCTGAAGCCGGGCGGCATCCTGTCGGTCACCTTGTGGAACAAGGAGGAGCCGCCCAAGTCGGTGCTCAAGCTCTATGCGACCATGGTAGCGGCGGCGCGCGACGTTGCCGGCGAGGAGGGGCAGCCCGACATCGCCAAGGACTTCTACGTCGTCTCGTCCTATCTCTCGACCGCCACCGTGCTCTACAAGCGCGGCGGCTTCACGGCCGAGGACATCGCCAAGCTCAACGCCCACACCAAGGCGATGTCGTTCGACGCGATCTACTATCCCGGCATCAAGGTCGACACGTCCGACCTCCAGCAGATCCTGCAGGACTACCACGACCAGTTCTTCTTCTCCGGCACGCCGCCCGATCCCACCGGGCCGTCGGAGAAGGAGCCCAGCGACAAGCCGCCGCCGGGCATGACGCCGACGCCGCCGGACAGCAAGGAAGAGGCCAAGGACGCTGCGCCACCGGAAGGGCCGCGTGTGCCGGCAACGGTTCTGGGTCGACTCGCCTGGCATTATCTGCTGAGCGGCGGCTGGCAGAAGGTCGCCGACGAGTACGTCTTCGACACCCGCGTGCTGACCAATCATCAGCCCTACTTCGCCGCCTACATCAAGGTGAAGGACCTGCTGAAATTCACCGACCGGCTGGAGCTGGTGCAGGACGAATGGGGCTACCTGCTCCTGTGGGCAACGCTGGGCATCGCCGCCGTGTTCGCCTTCACTCTCGTGCTGTTCCCGGTTATCTTCGGCTGGCGCACGATATTCAGTCGCTATCCGGGCAAGTTCGGCACGATGATCTATTTCCTCTGCCTCGGCCTCGGCTACATTATCGTCGAGGTGGGCATGATCTCCCACTTCATCCTGGCGCTCAGCAACGCCACGGTATCGGCGTCGGTGCTGATCACAGGCATGCTGGTTTTCTCGGGCATCGGCAGCTTCTTCTCCGAGCGCTACCTCGACCGGGCGCGTACCGTCATGCCGCGCATCTTCCTGGCGATCTTCGCCATCCTGACGCTCTACGCCTTCACCATCGACTATGCGCTCGACTGGATCGGCACGCTGCCCTATGCCCTGCGCATCGTGCTCTGCCTGCTGCTGCTGTTGCCGCCGGCCTTCCTGATGGGCTTCCCCATGCCGACGGCGATGACCACACTCGGCCGGCTCGGCAAGGACCACATGTTCCTGTGGGCGTGGGGCATCAACGGCTGCTTCTCGGTGATCGGCGCGGCCCTGGTGCCGATCGTGGCGACGAGCTTCGGCCTGCCCGCCGTGGTGCTGGTCGGCGCCGTCGCCTATCTGGTGGCGCTGCCCGCCTTCTTCTCCGTGCTGATGCCGCTCCAGGCGGAGCGGCGTCTCGCCGTCGCGTGAAGCGGCGGGCGCTTCTCCTTGGCGTTGCCTTGCTGATGCCGACGGCCGCCGGCGCGAAGACGGCGAAGCGGCCAAAGAGGCAGTCGCCCAGGAAGTCGGCGGTTGCGCCGGCATCCACCTCGACGGCGATGCGGCCGCTCGTGCAGGCGCGCTCGCAGCTGGTCGGTTTCAACGCCTCGGCTTTTCCCTATCGCGGCTTTCTCCCGGGCACCACCAAGCCCTTCCTCGATGCGCGCGACGGCCGCAAGCGCGGCCACACCAGCCTGCGCGGCGAGGTGTTCTGGGAGACGACGACCTACAGCGATCGCCGCTCGCTGCTCTACCTTCCGCCGGGGTTCGATGCG
>NZ_JBFWZI010000077.1:12484-30610 GCF_050185545.1 Reyranella sp.
GCCCTTCCTCGATGCGCGCGACGGCCGCAAGCGCGGCCACACCAGCCTGCGCGGCGAGGTGTTCTGGGAGACGACGACCTACAGCGATCGCCGCTCGCTGCTCTACCTTCCGCCGGGGTTCGATGCGCGCAAGCCGGTGCTGATCGTGCTTTACCTGCACGGCCAGGGGGCGACCCTGGAGCGCGACGTCATGGTCCGCCAAGGGGTGCCGCGCCAGATTGCCGAGTCGCAGCGCAATATGGCCCTGGTGGCGCCGCAGCTCGCGGTCGATGCCGCCGATTCGAGCGCCGGCAATTTCTGGAAGCCCGGCCATTTTGCCGCCTATCTCGACGAGTCGGCCGAGCGCCTGATGCGGCTGCACGGCGACCGCAATGCCGGCCGCCAGTTCAACATGGCGCCGGTCGTGATCGTGGCCTACAGCGGCGGCTATCTGTCGGCCGCCTATGCCCTCAGCCGGGGTGGCGCCAGCCACCGCATAAGGGGCGTGATCCTGATGGATGCGCTGTACGGCGAGGAGGACAAATTCGCCGCCTGGATCGCGGCGCGGCGCCGCCAGGCCTTCCTGCTCAGCGCTTTCACCGATTCCACCCGCGACGAGAACGCAACGCTGCAGGGTCTGTTGCAGAAGCGCCGGGTGCCGTTCGGCAGGACCTTGCCGGCCAGCCTGTCGCCCGGCACGGTCGCCTTCATCAGCTGCGGCGGCCTCGACATGCATGGCGATTTCGTCACCAACGCGTGGCGCCGCGACCCCCTGCAACATGCGCTCACCAAGATTCCCGGCTACGCGAATCGTGGTAGACAGGGCGCATGAGCGACCCCCTGCGCCAGGAACTTCTCGAGATCTTCGCCGGCCGCGCCACGCGGCGTTACGGCCTGAGCGAGATCAACCAGTTGCAGCACGCCCTGCAGGCGGCGGCGCTGGCCGAGGCCGACGGCGCGCCGCCGGCCACCGTGCTGGCCTCGCTGCTGCACGATGTCGGCCACATGATCCATCGGCTGGGCGAGGATCCGGCGGCACGCGGCGTCGACGACGTCCACGAGAGCCTGGGGGCGGACTGGCTGGCCGAGCGCTTCGGCCCGGACGTCAGCGAGCCGGTGCGCCTGCACGTCGCCGCCAAGCGCTACCTGTGCGCCGCCGAGCCGGACTATTTCGGCAAGCTGTCGCCCGACTCGGTGCGCAGCCTGGCGCTGCAGGGCGGGCCGATGTCGGCCGCGGAGGTGGCGGACTTCCGGCGCCATCCGCAGTTCGCCGAGGCGGTGCGCCTGCGCCGCTACGACGAGGCGGCCAAGGACCCGCGCGCCCGCACGCCCGACTTCGACCATTTCCTGCGCCACGTGCCGGCTTGCCGGCAGCCGTGAATCCATTCGCCCTTTTCTGGACCGCGGGCGTCTCGCCCGCACATTGTAATGTGCGGGCGAGTCGCCCGCGGTCCAAATGACCATGAGCGCTTCCTGATGATCGATCGCAGCAACGTCGAGGCCGCCTGGCGCCTCATCCAACCGCATGTCCGCCGTACGCCTGTCATCGAGTTGCCGGCCGGCTCGTTCGGCGTCGACGCGCCGCTCGCGCTCAAGCTCGAATCGATGCAGGTGAGCGGCTCGTTCAAGGGTCGAGGCGCCTTCCACAAGCTGCTCGCCTCGACGGTGCCGGCAGCCGGGATCGTCGCCGCGTCCGGCGGCAATCACGGCGCGGCCGCCGCCTACGCCGCCCGCGCGCTCGGCCATCGCGCCGAGATCTTCGTGCCGACGATCGCCTCGCCCGCCAAGGTGGCGCGCCTCAAGGCCTACGGCGCGATCGTGCACCAGATCGGCCCAGTCTATGCCGAGGCGCGCGCCGCCTCGGAGCGACGCGCGGCCGAGACCGGCGCGCTGATCGTCTACGCCTACGACGACCCGGTCGTGTTCGCCGGCGCCGGCAGCGTGGCGCTCGAATTCACCGGGCAGGCGAGGTTCGACACCCTTCTGGTGGCGGTCGGCGGCGGCGGCCTGATTGCCGGCTGCGCCGCCGCGATCGGGAGCAACGTCAAGATCGTCGCCGTCGAGACCGAGGGCACGCCGACCCTGCACGCGGCGTTGCGTGCGGGCAAGCCGGTCGACGTGGCGATCTCCGGCATCGCCGCCGACGCCCTCGGCGCCAGCCGCATCGGCACGCCGAATTTCGAGATTGCGCGGAAGCTGGTGCGCGAATCGGTGCTGGTGAGCGACGACGCCGTGCGGGCGGCGCAGCGTGCCCTGTGGGACGAGCTCAGGGTGATCGCCGAGCCGGCCGGCGCCACCGGTCTCGCCGCGCTGATGGCCGGAGCCTATCGCCCGGCCCCGGGCGAGCGCGTCGCCACACTGGTCTGCGGCGCCAATACCGAGCTGGCTTCCATCGGTTGAGCCTGGACTGATCTCGCGCATGGGGTAGCGACATGGCAAGCATTCCACTCGACAAGTCGACCTACCTCGACTTCACCGGCTATCGCATCACCGACGAAACCACGGTCGAGTCCGTCGACGCGGCGCTGCAGAACCAGAGTTTTTCGATGCGCTGGGGGACGGCGGGTCCGGCAACCAGACCGGCAACGGGCTCACCAATCTCGACTACAACGAGACCAGTGCCTATGGCGTCCTGGTCGGCGGTACTTCGCTCTCGAACCTCGTGGCGGCGAGCAACGATCCCACCCTTCTGTCTTCCGTCGTCGGTCCGGCGCTCGCCGGCAGCCCGGCGACGATCTGGCAGCTCGCGGCGGGCGGGCTGACCGTGCTACCGGCCGACGCCACGGCCCTGCAGTTCTTCGTCGAGACCGTGTGGAACCAGTATGTCGTGACGGGAACGCAGATTTCAGGTGTCGGCGGCGGCTACATCAGCAACAACACCACCTCCGGCGGCGTCGATCCGACGCAGCCGACCCCGGCCTACCAGGTCGATTAGAACTTCACGATCCTCAGCGGGTGACGCTGGTCACCACGGCGCGGTTGGCCTGGCCGGCGCCGTCGCTGTAGTCATAGCGGATGGCGAACTTGTCGGCGGGCGAGATCCACCAGCGCGAGATCGAGCGCTGGCCGTTCTCGCCGGCCTCGTTCATCTCGATGACGAAGGTGTCGATCAGCGCATCGCCGGGGCCGGTGCGCCTTTCGTAGCGCGCCACCGTCAGCACGTAGCTCCAAGTCCGGCCGCCGACGCTGTAGCGCGCCTCGATCCTCTTGCCGACTTCCAGCGGCCACAGCCGCTCGGGCTTCAGCGCCGCGAGGAAGGCCGATATGTCGGCGCCGTTCGCCGACGGATTGTCGAACAGCAGGGCACGCAGCCTGAAGGGGGCGCCGCCGTCCCGGTCCATCAGGCAATCGATGCCGTCGCGCCCGCGCACGACGACCTTGGTGCCGCTGTCGTAGGTGAAGGTGGTGCCCGGCGCGGGGCAGGCGAAGTCCATGGTCTGGGCGGCCAGTTCTCCGGAGGCCAGTCCGCCAGGGGCCAGGGCGGCAAGCAGTGCCGCGACGAGGCGCAATCTCATGGCGCGATCATAGCGCAATCATACGAAATGGCACGCTGCGAGCCCGCCGTCGGTGGTCGGCCGCAGCGCCGGCCTCTCCTGCTTGCATCGCGCCTCGGCGATCGGGCAGCGCGACTGGAACGGGCAGCCGGGCGGCGGGTCGAGCGGGCTCGGCAACTCGCCCTGCAGGATGGTGCGCTGGCGCGCCCGCGCCGCCCTGGGATCGGCGATCGGTGCCGCCGCCAGCAGCGCCCTGGTGTAGGGGTGCTGCGGATTGCGCCAGATCAGATCGCGCCCGCCGATCTCGACCAGGGTGCCGAGATACATCACCGCCACGCGGTCGGCGATGTGCTCGACCACCGACAGGTCGTGGCTGATGAACAGGTAGGAGACGCCGAACTCGCTCTTCAGATCCTCGAGCAGGTTGATCACCTGGGCGCGCACCGAGACGTCGAGCGCTGACACCGGCTCGTCGCAGATGATCAGCTTGGGGTTGAGGGCCAGCGCGCGGGCGATGCCGATGCGCTGGCGCTGGCCGCCGGAGAACTCGTGCGGATAGCGCTGCTTGGCGTCGGCCGGCAGGCCGACCCAGCCCAGCAGCGTATCGACGCGCGCGGCCGCCGCATCCTTCTTCCAGCCGGCGATAAGCAGCGGCTGGGCGACCGAGCGGCCGATGGTCGAGCGCGGGTTGAGCGAGCCGTAAGGGTCCTGGAAGATCATCTGCACCTTGCGGCGCATCTCGCCCAGGCGCTCGCCGCCGAGCGGCGCGATGTCGACTCCGTCGACCACGATGGCGCCGCTGGCGATCGGCACCAGCTTGACGATCGCCTTGCCGAGCGTCGACTTGCCGCAACCCGATTCACCCACCAGCCCCAGCGTCTCGCCGACGGCGAGCTCGAGGCTGACACCGTTGACAGCACGGACCAGGCCGGCCGCGGTGGCGAAGTGGACATGGACATTGTCGAGCGCGAGCAGCGACACGGGCTTTAGTCCTGCTCGACGGCGAAGCAGGCGACCAGACGGTCCGGCGCCGGCCGGGTGAGCGCCGGCCGCGCGTGCCGGCAGCGCTCCATCACCCGCGGACAGCGCGGCGCGAAGGCGCAGCCCGGCGGCAAGGCGTTGAGCGGCGGCACCATGCCCGGGATGTCGGCCAGGCGATCGACGCGCGCCGCACCCGGCACTGGCGTGGCGCCGATCAGGCCCACCGTGTAGGGATGCAGCGGCGCCTCGAAAAGGTCATCGACCGATGCCTCCTCGACCTTGCGGCCGGCATACATGACGACCACGCGATCGGCCGTCTCGGCCACCACGCCGAGATCGTGGGTGATGAAGATCATCGCCATGCCGGCATCGGCCTGCAGGCGCTTCAGGAGGGCCAGCACCTGTGCCTGGACGGTGACGTCGAGCGCCGTCGTCGGTTCGTCGGCGATCAGCACCGCGGGGCTGCAGGCGATCGCCATGGCGATCATGACGCGCTGGCACATGCCGCCGGAGAGCTGGTGCGGATAGGCATCGAGCCGGCGCGCGGCATCAGGCATGCCGACCAGCTCGAGGAGCTCGAGGGCGCGGATGCGCGCCTGGCCACGGCGGAGATCGCCGTGCGCCATCAGCACCTCGGCGATCTGCTTCTCCACGGTCGCCACCGGATTGAGCGAGCTCATCGGGTCCTGGAAGATCATGCCGATCTCCTTGCCCCGGATGGCAAGCATGGCCTCCTCGGGCAGGGCCACGAGGTCGCGGCCGTTCAGCGCCACGGTGCCGCCGACGATGCGCGCCGGCGGATCGGGAAGCAGGCGCATGATCGACAGCGCCGACAGCGACTTGCCGCAGCCCGACTCGCCCACCAGCGCCACCGTTTCGCCGGCATCGACCGAAAGCGACAGGCCGTCGACCGCCTTCATCTCGCCGCGCCGCGTGAACAGCGTGGTGCTGAGGTCGGTGACTTCGAGAGGGAGGGTCATGGCGCCCTCATTTCCTCCGCAGCTTCGCTGGGGAGGAGAAAGAGGGCGCCACGGAGTGGCGCTCCCGGCCATGACGTGAACAACTCGCCATCAGCGATCCCTGAGCTTGGGATTGAGGGCGTCGTTCAGCCCGTCGCCGATCAGGTTGAGGCAGAGCACCGTAACCATGATGGCGACGCCGGGGATGGCGCAGATGTACCACGAGCTGCGGATCAGCTGCCTTCCGTCGCCGACCAGGCGGCCCCAGCTCGCCAGGTTGGGATCGCCGAGACCCAGGAAGGACACCGCCGATTCGAACAGGATGGCGCCGGCCACCACCAGGGAGGACAGCACGATCACCGGCGGCAGGGCGTTGGGCAGGATCTCGCCCAGGATGATGCCGCCATTGCCCATGCCCATGGCCCGGCAGGCCTGCACGAACTCGCGATCGCGCAGCGCCAGGAACTCGGCGCGGGTCATGCGCGCGATCGAGGTCCAGCTCACGATGCCGATGGCGATCACGATGTTGGTGAGCGTCGAGCCCAGGATGACGACGATGGTGAGCACGAAGATCAGGTTGGGGATGGTCTGGAACAGCTCGGCCGCGCGCATCACGATCTCGTCGACCCAGCTTCCAAAGTACCCGGCGATGGCGCCGATGGTGACGCCGATCAGGGTGGCGACGGCCGAGGCGCAGAGTCCGATCAGCAGGGTGGCGCGCGCACCGTGCACGATCATCGCCAGGATGTCGCGGCCGAGCGAATCGGTGCCGAGCGGAAAGTCGGGATCCTCGCCTGGCCACAACTCGGGCGCACCGACGATGCGCAGTGGATCGGTGGGAAAGAGCAGCGGCGCCAGCACGGCCATCAACCCCACCAGGACAATCAGCACGGCGCCGACCAGGGCGCCGCGGTTGCGGGCGAACCGGGCCACGAACTCGAAGCGGGGGATCTCGATGCGCGCCATCAGCGGATCTCGATGCGCGGGTCGAGCCACATATAGACCAGGTCGACGGCGATGTTGGCCGCGATCACCACCAGCGAGCCCAGCACCAGAATGCCGAGCACGACCGGGTAGTTGCGCGAGCTCACGCTGTCGAACAGCAGCGAGCCGATGCCGGGCCAGCTGAACACGCTCTCGATCACGACGCTGCCGGCCAGCACCGTGCCCATCTGCACGCCGAGGATGGTGACCACCGGCAGGAGCGCGTTGCGCAGCACGTGGTTCACCGTGACCTTGTTGCGGCTCAGCCCCTTGGCCCGGGCGGTGCGCACGAAATCGAGCTGCGCCACCTCGAGCATCGAGGAGCGCATGACGCGGGCATAGATCGCGGCATAGAACAGGCCGAGCGCCAGGGTCGGCAGGACCAGATGGTGCAGGATGTCGAGCACGCCGGCGATGCCGCTGCCGGCGCCGCCGCCACTCACCCCGCCGATCGTCGCCATGCCGCCGACCGGCAGCCACCCGAGCTTCACCGAGAACAGCACGATCAGCATGATGCCGAGCCAGAAGCTCGGCGCGGCGAAGAAGAACATGGCGGCGATCGAGACCAGGCTGTCCCACACCGTGCGCACCTTGACCGAGGCGACGACGCCCGCGGCGACGCCGACGGTGAGCGCCAGCGTGATGCTCGACACCATGAGCAGTAGGGTCGCCGGGAGGTGCACCGAGATGGCCTGGATCACCGGCATGTTCTGGCGATAGGAAAAGCCGAAGTCGAACTGCACCAGCGCCCAGATGTATTTCACGAGCTGCAGCCAGACCGGATCGTCGAGCCCGTAGGTCTTGCGCAGGAGCTCGATCGTCGCAGGGTCGCTCACCTGGTTCTCTGCCGTCATCAGGTCGAGGAAGCTGCCGGGCGCCAGCTGGATCAGGCAGAAATTGATGATCACGACGCCGAGCATCAGCGGCACCGCCTGGATCAGCCGCCGCCGCAGGAGTCGGAGCGCCGCACGCTGGCGCGAGCTGGGGGCTACGGCCATGAATGATCATTCTCCTCCCCGGCTTCGCTGGGGAGATGTCGCCGTCTTACGGTGACGGAGGGGTCAAGATTCATGCGGATCGCGGGCGTCTCGCCCGCTCATGTGTATATCGGGCGAGACGCCCGCGGTCCAGTAGAGCATGACCCCTCCGCCCCGGACGACGGGGCACCTCCCCAGCGGAGCCGGGGAGGAGAATGAAAGTCACGCCAGCCATATGTCGTACCAGCTCGCCGCCAGGTAGTTGGGGTCGTTGGAATGGTTCTGCACCTTCGTGCTGGCGACGGTGATCGATTCGAGCTCGACCAGGGGCAGGTTGGCGCACTCCAGCGTCGTGATCTTCTGGAACTCGACGACCAGCGCCTTGCGCTTGGCCGGATCGGTCTCGACCTTGATCTTTTCGACCAGCGCGTCGACCTCGGGTGTGTGGAAGCCCGAGGCGTTGCGGAAGGGCACGCCCTTCTTGATGCCGTCCGAGGTGTAGTACTGCGTCGTCGACGGCACCGGCTCGGACGGGTTGGCCTGGTTGGAAATGGCCAGGTCGAAATCGTAGTCGGTGTAGATGCGCTTGATCGACGTCGGCCGATCGGGGACGGTGAGGTTGATGCCGACGCCGACATCCTCCAGCCCCTGCTTGACGATCGCGCCGATCTTGCCGTTCTCGGCGAACCAGCCCGCCGCCAGCAGGTTGAGCGTGAAGCGCTTGCCGTCCTTCTGCTTCGGGTAGCCCGCCGCATCGAGCAGAGCCGCCGCCTTCTTGGGATCGAAGACGGTCTTGAAGGTATCGGCGGTGAAGAACTGCTTGTTGGGCGAGAAGATCGGGCTGGTGCCCGGTCGCGCATAGCCGTAGTAGACCGTCTTGGCGATCAGATTGCGATCGACGGCGAAGAACATCGCCTGCCGGACCTCGCGCTTGGCGAAGATCGGATTGCGCATGTTGACCTCGAACGACGTCGACCACACTGACTCCTCGTAGCCCTTGGAGGTGGCGACGAATTTTCCCGTCCCGGTCAGGCGCTTGATGTCGGGCGGCGCCACCGGATTGAACACGCCGATATGGATGTCACCCGCCTCCATGGCGGCGGCACGACCGGCCGGATCGCGCACGTAACGGATGATCAGCCGATCCATGTAGGGCATGTCCTTGCGCCAGTAGGCGTCGTTGCGGACATACTCGAAGTGGCTGCCGCGAACCCATTCCTTGAACTTCCACGGCCCGGTGCCGATCGGGGAATTATTCGCCGGGTTGGTGACCGGGTCGGAGCCGGCGTAGACGTGCCTGGGCACGATGTAGTTGACGATGCCGCAGAGCAGCGACGAGAAGAAATATTCCGGCACCGGCTTGTTGAACGTGACGATCACGGAATCCCTGTCCGGCGCCTCGACTCCGGCAAAGTCGGTCAGCGCCGCGGCGGCGCCATACTTCTTCCAGATCTCGCCGATCGAGTAGACGACGTCGTCGACCGTCATGTCCTTGCCGTCGTGGAACTTGACACCCTTGCGGATCCTGATCGCATAGGACTTGAAGTCGGCGGCGGGCTTCCAGGCTTCGGCCAGCTCGCCTTCGAAGGATCCGTCCATGGTGCGGCGGCCCAGCCGCTCGAACAGCTTGGACGACGAGAAGGTCGGGCTTGAACCGCCGCCCGCCGGCACGTAACAGGCCTGCGGCTCGCCGCCACCCCAGGTCGCCACCAGGGTGCCGCCGCGCTTGGGCGTGGCCTGGGCGAGCGACGCGCCGCTCTTGCCAATGATGCCGGCGGCGAGTGCGCCGGCGCCGAATGCCCCTGCGCCGAATGAACGACGTGAAAACCTCTTCGTCATGAGCCCCTCCGTCCCCGATCCCTGATCCCCCCGAAGCAATCTCTGTACCGTCGCCTTCTCCTCCCCAGCTCGCTGGGCAGGTGTAGCCGTCTTCGGCGACGGAGGGTCATGGTCTTCCGGACCGCGGACGTCCCGCCCGCTCATCGCCGCTGCCTCATGAGCGGGCGGGACGCCCGCGGTCCGCATGATTCATGACCCCTCCGCCCCCGACTACGGGTGCACCTCCCCAGCGAGCTGGGGAGGAGTCTCAAAGCGTCGAATACGTCGCCCGTCCCACCGCCAGCAGCGCCTTCTGCTCGTTGAGCACGTCGACGTCGACGACGCCCACGCTTTTGCCGGCACGTCGCACCTTCGCCGTGATGACGAGGCCGGTCTTGATGGCGGGCCGCAGGTAATCGACGCGGAAATTGATCGTCGGCAGGCCGCGGCGCAGCAACATGATCAGCGCGTAGTCGCCGACCGTGTCGATGATCGCGGCGAGTGGACCGCCATGCCATTGGCCGGTGCCGGCGCCGCGCTCGAACTCGGGGCGCATGGCGCAGGTCATGGTGATCTGCTCGTTGGCCGGGTCGGCCTCCGTCACCGTGAGTCCGAGGAAGGCGATGAACGGCGAATGGTCGAGCATCGCCTGCAGCTCTTCCCTGGTGAAGGGAACGACACCGCTCATGGCGCCACCACGATCTTGCCGAACACCTCGCGGTCCTCGATCACGCGCAGCGCCTCGCGCGCGTCCTCGAGCTTGAAGACCTTGTCGACCAGGACCTTGAGCTTGCCCTCCTGCACCATCTTCAGAAGCGTCTCGACATCCGAGCGCGCCCAGCCGTTGGAGCCCAGCAGCTTCAGCTCGAAGGTCCAGATGAAGCGGATGTCCTCCGTGGGGGCGTAGCCTGCCGTGGCGCCACAGGTCAGCAGCCGGCCGCCGACCTTCAGCACCTTCAGCGATTTCACCCAGGTGTCGCCGCCGGTGTAGTTCACCACCACATCGACGCCGCGGTCGGTGCCGCCGCCGCGCCGCGTCGGCTTGCCGTAAAGCTTGTAGATCTCGTCCTGGAAGTCGTGGGTGACGTAGTTGATTGTCTTGTCGGCGCCGAGTTCCATCAGCCGCTTTGCCTTGGCATCGGTGCCGGCGCAGGCGATCACCTCGGCGCCGGCGATCTTGGCGATCTGCAGGCAGCACACGCCGACGCCGCCCGATGCGCCCAGGATCAGCACCTTCTCGCCCTTTGCCACGTGGCCGTTGGTGGTCATCATGCGCAGTGCCGTGCCGTAGGCGCAGGGCAGCGCGGCGGCGTCGGTGTAGCTCACGCCGTCGGGAATCCGGATCAGCTGATGCGCGCGTGTCCGGCAGAGCTCGGCCAGGCCGCCATGGATGGTCTCGCCCATCAGGCCGCCTTCGACGCGGTTGATCGGATCGACGACGACGCGATCGCCCTTCTTCCATCCGGTCACGCCGGGGCCAACCTCGGCGATCTCGCCGGCCATGTCGAGGCCCATGATGGCCGGCATCGGCACCTTGATGCCCGGCATGCCCCGGCGCGTGAAGACGTCGTGGTAGTTGAGCGACGCGGCCTTGACGGCCACGATCACGTCGCCTTCGCCAGGCTTGGGATCGGGGAAGCTCGGCTCGAAGTTCAGGCGGTCCGGCCCGCCATGCTCGCGGACGACTGCGGCTCTCATCCCTGGATCTCCCCTTCGGTTGGTATCTGTCGCGCCAGCACGCGCTTGTCGATCTTGTTGGTGCCGGCGAGCGGCATCTCGGAAATGAACAGCACGCGGCGCGGATGCTGATAGGCCGGCGCGTGGGCCAGCGCGTAGCTCTTGACCGCCTGCTCGTCGAGCTCGGCGCCGGGCGCCCTGACGACGAAGGCGATCGGCTTGTGGCCCTTGAGCTCGTCGGGCACCGGCAGCACCGCCGCCTGATGGATGGCGGGATGGCGCTCGAGCATCTTCTCGACCTCGCCGGGGTAGATGTTCTCGCCGCCGCACACGAACATGTCGTCGGCCCGGCCGACGAAGAAGAAGAATCCATTCTCGTCGCGCCGGAACACGTCGCCGGTGCGATAGAAGCCGTCCGGAGTCATCGCCCGGGCCGTAGCCTCGGGCAGCTTGTGGTAGTGCGTCATGAGCGCGCCGCACTTCATCTCCAGTACGCCGCCTTCGGCGTCGTTGCCCACGACCTCCTTGCCGTCGCGCACCAGGCGCAGCTCGACGTCGGGATGCGGATAGCCGGTCGACAGCTCGGGCTGGGGAATGCCCTTGGGATGCGGGCCGAATACCACCGGGCCGGCCTCGGTCGTGCCGTAGCCGTTGCTGATCTGCGCCTTCGGGAAGGCCTTGCGCACCTGGTCGATCAGCGACTGGGTGATCGGTGCCGAGCCCATGCGCACCGCCTCGACCGCCGACAGGTCGTTGCGCGCCAGCAGGTCGGGCTCGCGCAGGATCATGGCGATCATGGTCGGCACCGAGGTCAGGAAGGCGACGCGATGGCGCGCGGCGGCTTCGACATAGGCCTTGGTGGTGAATTGCGGCAGCAGCACGATGGTGTCGCCGTGGCTCAGCGTCGTCTGGCTCATGGCGAGTCCGTTCATATGATAGAGCGGTGCCGCGACCAGGGAGCGCTGGCCGATCGGCACCGGCCGGCGCACCCGCTGGCTGATCGCCCACAGGTGCGAATAGTGCGACAGCACCACGCCCTTGGGCTGGCCTGTCGAGCCGGAGGTATAGAGAAACATCGCCGCTTCCTCGGGCTGCATGGCCAGCGGCGTGAACGGGCCTTCGTCGAGGAACTGCCCGAAGTCTCGATCGAACGAGACCTTGGGGACGCTGTCGGGCGCCAGAGGGAGGCGCGTGTCATCGCCGATCACCAGCCTGGCGTCGCAGTCGCCGACGATGTAGCCCACCGTCTCGGCCGGCAGCTTGTAGTTCACCGGCACGGAGACCAGGCCGGCCTGCATGGTGCCGAGAAAGGTCAGCAGGAACTCGGCGCGATTGGCCGACAGGACGGCGACCCGATCGCCGCGGGAGAGCCCGCGCTTCAGCAGGCCGCGGGCGATCGCGCCGCTCAGCCGCAGGATGTCGCCATAGGCGTAGCGCCGCTCGCTGCCGTTGCCGCCATCGTCGATCAGGGCCAGCGCGTCGGCGGGCACGTCACGCGAAATGGCATCGCCCTGATTGTCGTACTTGATGGTCACCATGAGGCAAGTCCCGCGATCGCTCGGTCGGTAAGCTCGAGGCCCGAGGCGAGGGTGTCGGCCCGCCATTGGCCGTCGAACGGGCAGAAGGCATCCATCATGTCGGCCTGCAGCGCGGCGCGCACGTCCGGCTCGAGGCCATCCTGGCGCCGCAGCCACTGGTCCAACCGCAGCACCCGCCGCATGTTGACGCCGCGCGTGCCGAACTCGATCACCGCGCCGCACATCTCGCGATTGCCGAGGAAGCGCTGGACGCCGTGGAACACCAGGCCGGTGTAGCTCGGCCGCTCCATGCCGTGCGGCCGCACGCCCACGACGTTGTCCTTGCCCCACCAGTCGCAGGCGCGCGCAAACAGTGCGCTGTCGGCATCGTTGAAGCACAGGAAGAACGGCTTGCCATAGTCGCCGATCCCGGTGTGCCAGTCGATGAAGGCCACCTTCTCCGCGTCGCCCAGCGTCTCCTGCACGATCGTCTCGAGCGTGCGGCTGGACCATTCGCGCTGCTGACCGCCATACATCAGCCCGTTCGGATGGACGTACTGGCCGCGCGCCAGCGTATCGAACAGGGCATCGCGGCCGTGCTGCTCGGTGAAGGCGGCGAGGGCGGCATCGACGCGGGCGTTCTCGGCGGCGGTCCACTCATTCATGAGCAGCGCTTCGTGGAGCGTCTCGTAGTGCGGGTTCGCCGGCATTGGTCCTGCTGAGCGGTCGACGAAGTTGCGGTTGAGATCGACGTTGTTTTCCGTCGTGCGCGTGAAATGGGCAAAGCCGTAGGGATTGAGCCCGTGCACCAACACGACGCCAACATTGGCCGGCAGTCGCGCCGGCCCGCCGGCGCTCACCCAGCCCACCTGGACCGCCGAGCCGCTGAATCCTTCCTGGCCATGAGTGCCGCTGATGATCAGCGCCTGACGCGCCGCCCGGCGATCGCCGAAGCGCGCCACGTCGATGGCAAGTGGCGCGCCGTCTGGCGTCGTCTTGTCGGGATGGACGAAGGAGCGGACGTCGCCGCCGCAGCCGGCCGACGCCGCGAGGAACTTGGCGCGCGCCGCGGCATAGCTCGCTGCAAAGCAGTCGTAGTACTCCATGGCGTCTCGTCGCTCCCGACAACGATTCCTGTCGTCCCGGCCCCGCCTACTCGACGAACTCCAGCACGGCATTCAGCGCCTGCTTCGCCGGCACGACCAGCCGGCCGGCTCCCGGGCGCACGTCGTCGATCTTGCCGCCGTGCAGCGCGTGCGCCGCCTTGTTGAGCGATGCCGTCCGGAAGGTGAGGCCGGCCATGTAGGCCGCACGCCCCTCCGGGTCCGGGGCCGCGTCGCCGAACTGGTCGCGCAGTTCGGCCTCGGTCACGATGTCGAAGCGCGAGTTGCCGACGACGAGCGACTTGCCGCCCTTGATGTTGCGCACCTGGTCGGCGCCGAACATGTCGACATAGAGCCTGGCGCCGGCTGCCGGGTCCGGCTCGACGATCAGGGCGCGCGTCACGGCGACCGTCCCGTTGGCGTGATGGCGCCACGCGTCGCGCCACACCAGGTCGCGGGTGAAATGATGGCAGTAGTAGACACGGCCGTAGGGCACGACGCCCGCCTTCATGCGCACGGTGCGGAAGCGCGCGTCGCGCTTCTGGCCGTCGATCTCGACCGGACGGGTGAACTCGACGGGCGGTTCGATCGGCACGCCGGCCTTGGCGAGCGATTCGTAGGTGATGGCCGAATCCTCGGAGCCGAACACCAGCCCGTTCAGCCCGAAGGGGAAGGTGAGAAGATCGAGCCGTCCCGACGTCGCGCCCTTCGGCACGGCGATCAGCTCGAGATAGTCGGTGCCGAACATCGCCAGGTGGTTGATCGAACCCAGCGAATGGTAGCCGCGCGGTGTCAGCGTAAATCCCAGCCGCTGGTAGATGTCGGCGGCGCGATCCATGTCGTCGCGCGCATTGATCACCACGTGATCGAGCGTCGGCACAGGCAATGTCATAGAAACCCCCTCCTGGCTCCCAGCATGTCGCATCCTCGCATGCCGGGCACGCCAGGATTTTTCATAGTTGCGGCCAACGGGCTCATGGGCGGAAACGATTTCCAAAGGTCGGGCGATTCGGAGAACAGCCATGCGCAAGCCCGCGCCACGATCGACGATACGAAAGCATCGTGACATGTCACGAGTCAATGGCAAGGCACCGGATCGGTTTCACTCTTGTCAAAATGAGCGTGCGACAGCAATCATCTGACATGTCACACGACCGCGCGAGTCCCGCGCTGCGCATGTCCCGGGCGAGCGGCTTCCGCCGGCGCAAGCCGGCCGCTGCCCCGCGCTCGCTCGGTGAGGAGATCTACAGCCGCATCCGCCGCGATATCGTGGGCTGCGTCTACGTGCCGGGCGAGTCGTGCAGCGAAAGCCAGCTGGCCGAGGCTTATGGCGTCGGCAAGGCGCCGGTGCGCTGGGCCCTGGCCGCGCTTTCGCGCGAGGGCCTGGTGATCGCTCGGCCCCGCCAGGGCCATACGGTGGCGCCTGTCACCCTCGACTCGGTCAACGAGGTGTTCGGCCTGCGGCTCATCCTCGAACCGGCGGCGGCGCGTCTGGCGGCCGGTCGTGCCGACATCGCGTTCCTGGAGGAGCTGCACGGCCGGGTAACGCGCGGCCTCAGGATCGGCGACCGTCGCAGCGAGCGGCGCTGGATCGAGGCCAACAACGACTTCCACATCGAGATCACGCGCGCCGCCGGCAACGATCGCCTGACCCGCATCGTGGCGTCCCTGCTCGAGGAGAGCCAGCGCACCATGCATCTGCTGACCTTCGTGTTCGACCGGGTGAAGTCGATGGGTCCCGACCACCGCGCCCTGATCGACACCCTTGCCCGCGGCGACGGCGCCGCCGCCGAACGCGTCGCCCGCGAGCATCTCGAGAACTCGCGCCGCCTCGTGATGGAGGCGTTGCCGGCGCGCTGATCTTTCGCCTCCTCCCCAGCTTCGCTGGTACAGGTGTCCGCGTCTGCGCGGACGGAGGGGTCATGCTCGTGTGGACCGCGGGCGTCTCGCCCGGGCATGTTTCATGAGATGAGCGGGCGTGACGCCCGCGGTCCAGCCACGCCCCTCCGTCCGCGCAGACGCGGACACCTCCCCAACGAGGCGGGGAGGAGAAAGAGAGCTCGTTGGCGTTGGCCCAGCGGCCCAGGCGAGGAGCAGGCATCGGTGGCAGGTTGGCAGTCTGGGTGTCGGTCTGCATGGTGTCCCGAGTCAGATGGACAGCGCGTCGATCAGTTCCCGGCGGGGGCAGTGATGTGCCGAGCGTATCACGCCCTGTCACACGACGGCGTTCTACTGTGCGCCCCGCGTGGCTCCGCAGGGTGAGGGTTCACTTGAAGCGACCCCGCTCAACTTACCGACCCCGCAAGTGCTCCATCCTTTGCCGCATATCTTGAAACAGGCAGCGCCTCCGATAGGCTAGTCAGCATGACCAGAAAATCCAGGTCGCCGAAGCAGCCGCGCCTGCCGGGACGTTGGCCACTTCAGGACGCCAAAGCTCGCTTCAGCGAACTGGTGCGTCGCGTGCGAAGCGAGGGGCCGCAACTTGTGACTGTGCACGGGCGCGACGAGGTCGTCGTCGTAGCTGCGGACGAGTTCCGCCGCCTCAAGGGCGAGCGCACAGGGCGAGCACTGGTCGACGCCTTGCAGGAGTCGCCTTATCGCGACGTCGATATCGAACCGAAGCGCGGGCGGATGCCTGTGCGCGACGTCGAGCCATGACGGGATGGCGGCTCGATACCAACGTCCTGTCCGAACTGCGGCGGCCGAGCCCCGAAAAGAAAGTGGTGGCATTCGTCGAGGGGCAGGCACTCGACCTGCTCCATGTCAGCGCGGTGACGCTTGCGGAGGTTCGGTTCGGCATCGAGCTTTTGGCCGATGCCACGCGGCGCGCGTAGCTGAACGACTGGCTGACACACAAGATCCGGCCGATGTTCGAGCAACGTATTCTCGACGTGAGCGAGGATGTCATCTTCAAATGGCGGATGCTGGTCGAAGCGGGCCGCAAGGCGGGCCACACCTACTCGCGGCCCGATCTGTTCATTGCAGCGACCGCGATGCATCATGGCCTCACAGTCGTGACGCGGGACACGCGCGAGTATGAACGCACCCGCGTTCCCGTTCTCAATCCCTGGAAGTGAAAAGATCGGCTAGGCGGTATCCCCCGAGATCACGTCGCCGAAGAGCTTCCACGTCTCGCCGTCGAAGCGCGCGAGGCGCAGCGACTGGATGGGATAGAAATCGGTCGGGCCGGTGTTGATCTTCACGCCGGGCAGCAGCAGCGGCACCACCAGATCCTTCATGCTGGCGGCCTGCTTCATCAGGTTTGCGCGCGTCAGCTCATTGCCGCACTGCGTCAGCACGTGGCGCATGGTGGTCGAGACCGCGTAGGCATAGACGTACGAGGCGTCGGCCAGGTTGGCACCCGGCATGTACTTGCCCATGAAGGCCTTCCATTCGATGAAGTCGGGCGCCTTCTCCCATTGCGGGTCGGTGGGATCCTTGAGGTAGTAGGCGGTGAGGATGCCCTTGCTGTTCTCGAGCCCGGCCGGCTTCAGGGTCGAGGCGACTGAGGCGGAGACGTTGGCGAGGTAGTGGGCCGGCTTCCAGCCCAGGTCGGCGATCTTGCGGATCGCCTGGGCCGCCGCCTTGGGCGCGCAGGCATTGAAGAACACCTCGGCGCCGGAGCTCTTGATCTGGATCACCTGGCTGTCGACGGTCGGGTCGGTGGCCTCGTAGCTCATCGCCGCGACGACCTGCTTCTCGTTGTCCTTGCCGAGGCCCTTCTGAAAGCCGTGCAGGTAGTCCTTGCCGGCATCGTCGTTCTGGTAGAGCACGCCGATCTTTGCCCCCTTGTGATTCGCCACGACGTGCTTGGCGTAGATCGTCGCCTCGGAGACGTAATCGGGCTGCCATCCCATGGTCCACGGGAAGTCCTTGGGGTTGCCCCACTTCGACGCGCCGGTGGCGACGAAGAGCTGCGGCACCTTCCTCTGGTTGAGGTATTTCTGCACCACCGTGTTGGTCGCCGTGCCGAGCAGCTGGAAGGTGGAAAACACCTGATCGTCCTCGACCAGCTTGCGCACCATCTCGACCGTCTTGGGCGGCTGGAAGCCGTCGTCATAGGTGATGAAGGTGATCTTGCGGCCGTTGATACCGCCCTGGTCATTCACCATGTTCCAGTAGCCGGTGATGCACTTGCCGATCACGCCGTAGGCCGATAGCGGCCCGCTGTAGGGATTGGTGTTGCCGAGCTTGATCTCCTTGTCGGAGACGCCGGGATCGTACTTCTTCTGGGCGCGGACAATGGTTGGAGTGAACGCGAAAGCGGCGCTGCTCGCGAGCAGCGCACGACGCTGAATCCTGGACATGATGTTTCCTCCTGAACGCCCCCTGCTTTCAGGGTTGCGGTCGGAAGATTAGCGGCTTCTGCTGCTACGCGGCTAGGCCGCCAGCACCTCGACGGGCGTGAAGGGCAGATCGAGCGCATCGGCGACCGGCCGGCAGACGAGCTTGCCGTCGTGGACGTTGAGACCATTGCGCAGATGCACATCGTCTGCGATCGCTTTCTTCCAGCCCTTGTCGGCGAGCGCCAGGGCGAACGGCAGGGTCGCGTTGTTCAAGGCGAAGGTCGAGGTGCGCGATACCGAGCCCGGCATGTTGGTGACGCAGTAGTGCGTCACGCCTTCCTCGAGGTAGAC
>NZ_JBFWZI010000078.1:0-30381 GCF_050185545.1 Reyranella sp.
ATCAGGACGAGGAAGGCGAGAAGCGGGAACCCAGGCAGGCGCCTGTCCGCCCAACGGCTGAACCGATTCCATGAACGATGCATCGCGATGCCTCTTGGCGTGAGATGAGGACACGAGGCGCTGAGCCCCCGAGGCGCTGAGCCCCCGAGGCGCTGGGCCCCTGCCGTCCTGACGATTCAGGGCCGGAAAATTGACAGGCGGCCGGCCGCCATGCTCCGATTCGCCCCAACGCGAGCGGCCGAGGAGGATTACGGATGAGTCGGTCCGACCGGACCCTGGACACCGCGCTCGCGAAGCTCGCCGAGAGGGCCCCGTTCGAGCGGGTGGTCTCCCTGTACAGGCCGGCGTTACCGGCTGCCGCCTGCCGAGGTCGCCGATGCCGTGCAGACCGCCTTCTACAAGACGCTCAAGACCTATGCCGGCAAGGTGGTGAACACGCCCGAGGCGCTGCTGCACCAGGTGATCCGCAACGAGCTGATCACCGTCCTGCGTCGCAGCGACGTCGTGAAGATGGTCGAGCTCGACGAGGATTTTCTGGCGATGGGCAGCTCGGGTGCCGCACGCCGGACGAGCGATGACGACGATGGCGGCGTCGAGGGCTCAGGCAGTTTTGAGCGGGACGAGCCCGACCACACCGACGATGCCGAGAGCGACGGTGGATCGGTTGGTGGCAGGCGCCACGCCGGGGGCGGCCGTCCAACCGCCGACGAGGCGGCCAATCACCTCGAGAACATGATGATCGAGACGCTCGACGCGCGTCAGCTCGTGCGCGCTCTGTTGAAGGAATTCGACGACAAGTACCGGCATGTCGTCGTGCTGTTGCTGGCCGAATGGGAGCCCAACGAGCTGCGTGAAAAGTTCGGCCAGAACGCCTACCGGATGCGGGCGTGGGCGCGCGTGAAGGTGTGCCGCATCCTCGCCAGGTTCGCCGCCGCCGGCAACGACCAGGCCGAACGGCTGCATGCCCGCGGCGGCTGCCATCGCATCCTGCAGTCGATCCAGGGCGCCGGTGCCTCGGCGCCGGCCTAGCGCGACACATCTCTAATCCTCGTCTTACGGGGGAGGTACCCCCCGAAGGTGTACGAACCGGGGCTCGCTTCGACACCATCAGCCGAGCCAAACCACATGATTGAGTGTCAACCATGTATCCGGTCCAAAGTGTCAGCGATCTATCCGGTTGCACAATGACGGGGCACCCCCCGATTGCGGGGGAGGCGAGCACGCGGTCTGCTGCCCGCAAGAAATCTTCCACCCCTGCCTGTCAATCCTCGGGACCCCGACCGTCGGAGGGGTATGCGGCGCCGCGCGGTGCGGCTGCCGCCTCTGACGGAGAATTCCATGATCAAGCTGTCTCGCGCGGCGGTTTCCGCCCTGTTCGCCTTCGGTCTGGCCGGCGCGGCGGCCGGAATTGCCACCCCGGCCTCGGCGGCGCCCGGTCAGGTCTGCTACTTCGGCGAATGCCGGACCTCCACCGGCCCGAGCGTCCGGCCGGCTCCGACTCCGGCCTCGACCCAGTCCAAGCTGGTCGCCAGGCGCGGCAGCTGGAGCGCCGTGCTGGTCGGCGAAAGGGCGATGATCATCGACGAGTTCGCGAACGGCTCGAAGTTCGCCATCGTGGCCCACCCGGAAGGCAAGTTCGGGCTGATGCTGATGCACCCCGAATGGCGGCTCAGGGCTGGCCAGCGGGCCGAGATGTCGGTGACGATCGACGGCGAGGTCTACAAGGGCACCGCGGTCGCCGACGACCGGGGCATCCTCGAGGTCGACGGCTGCAGCAAGGAGATGCTGCAGAAGCTTTACCGCGGCCGCGAGGGCCGGATCGAGGTGGGGAACTACAGCTTCACCATGACCAACCTCGGCGATGCCAAGGCGGTGATCGACGCGGTGCTGGCGCACCTGAAGGTGGCCTCGCGGTAGGCGAGAGCGCGAACAGGGGTGCGCCCGGATTTCCGGGCGCACCCTTGGCGCTCAGCGCCGGCGACGCCAGCGCTCGGCTGCGATCGGCAGCAACGCCAGAACGGCAAGGCCGAGCAGCGGCAACAGGAAGCGCGGCTCGTACAGCAGGTTCGAATCGGGAAGCTGGCCCCGCCGCGCCAGATCCATCAGGAGATCGCCGAGGCTTGCGTAGATGAGCGCGCTCGGCACGATCCCGATCAACGTGCCGAACATCAAGGTCCGGAGCTTCAGGCGCGCCACGGCTGCGGCGACGTTGACGACCGTGAAGGGGATCAACGGCACGAGGCGCAGGAAGACGAGATAGCTCAGCGCATTGTTGCGAAAGCCCTCGGCGATCCGCGCGGCGCGCGGTCCGGCACGCTCGGCAAGGCCGTCGAGCCCGGCGCGCGCGATGAGGAAGACACCCGAGGCGCCGAGCGTCGTGCCGACCAGCGCGCAGGCAAGGCCGAGCCAGCGGCCGAACAGCAGGCCGCCCACGATCGCGCAGAACCATGCCGGAAAGACCAGCAGCATCAGGAGCGCCGCATTGGCGGCGATGAACAGGAGCGGCGCCGCCATGCCCCAATCGTCCGCTGTCTGGCGCAGCCACCGAGCATTCTCGGCCAGCGTGGCGAGCGAGATGTAGCGCGTGCCGCCGAACGCCAGGAAGGCCACCGCCGCCACCACCGCGAGCAGCAGCGGCAGCCGGGCCGCGGCGCGCGTCAGCGACTTCCGCATCGGGGGGAGGCGTGGTCGGGCATGTCTCGGCGGCAGACTACAGAGTTGGCGGCGCCTGGCCTATCGTCCGGCGAGGACAGGAGGAGCCAATGGCCGGACTACTTGAAGGACACATCGCCGCGGTGACCGGCGGCGGATCGGGCATCGGGCAGGGCATCTGCCAGGCCTATGCCCGCGAAGGCGCGCGCGTCGTCGTGCTCGACGTCAATCTCGATGGCGCGCACGAGACGGTAGGGCTGATCAAGGCGGCAGGCGGCAAGGCGTCGGCCGTGCGACTCGACGTGACCGACCGGCAGGCCTGCCGCGACATCGCCGCGACGATCGCCCGGGACGGCAACATCTCCATCCTGGTCAACAATGCCGGCATCAACCGGCGCAACCCGATCACCGGAGACGCGGCCGCAGTGGCCAAGGACTGGGAGGACATCCTGTCGATCAATCTCGACGGCGTGTTCAACGTCACCCACGCCTTTCTCGACCAGCTGCGCGCGACCAGGGGACGGATCGTCAATATCGGCTCGATCCAGTCGTTCGTGCATGTGAGCTGGCCGAACTCGGCCGCCTACACGACCTCCAAGCATGGCGTGCTGGGCTTCACGCGCGCTTTGGCGGCGGAGCTCGGCAAGGACGGCGTGCGCGTCAACGCCATCGGGCCGGGGCTGATCGAGACCAGGATCAATGCCGAGGCGCGGGCGAAGAATCCCGACATGGTCGCCAACGTCATGCGCCATACGCCGCTCAATCGTGCAGGCAAGCCCGAGGACATCGCCGGACCCGCCGTCTTCCTCGCCTCCGACATGTCTTCTTACGTCACCGGCTGCATCATCATGGCCGATGGCGGCTTCCGCACGGTGTGAGCGTCGATCGAGGAGTCATGGTCATCCGGACCGCGGGCGTCCCGCCCGCTCATGGATCATGAGCTTGAGCGGCCGGTACCCTTCGGCAAGCTCAGAGCAGACGCCCGCGGTCCGAAAGACCATGACTCCTCGGGCGGCGCCGGACGTCTGCTGCTCATGAGTGGAACGGTGACCCGACGTTGATCGAATCCGATGGATTGCCGATACTCGCCCGACACCGGACGGGGAGGACGACGATGAAGGCAGAAGGTGGATGCTATTGCGGTGCCGTGCGCTATGCCGTCGACGGCGAGCCGATGTTGAAGGCGCAGTGCCACTGCCGTGAATGCCAGTACATCACCGGCGGCGCGCCCAACATGTTCATGGTCGTGCCACAGGACGCCTTCCGCTACACCAAGGGAGAGGTCAAGCAGTTCAAGCGCAGCGACCTCGCGACGCCGGTCACGCGCGAGTTCTGCCCCAACTGCGGCACCCACCTCGCGACACGCCCGCCGCGCCCCGTGGTCGTGGTCAAGGTCGGCACCCTCGACGATCCGAAGGTCTACGACGCTCCCGCCCTGGCGATCTTCACCATCGACAAGCAGCCCTTCCACATGATTCCCGAGGGCATTCCGACCTTTGAGCGCCGCCCGACGTAGCAGCTTCGCTGGAGAGGTGCCCCGATAGCCTCACTTGTCGGGCGTCGTGTCGGTGCCGCGCAGGGAGAGGATGTAGGCGATGATGTCCTCACGCTGCTCGGACGACAGCCGGAACATCGGCATGCCGAAATGCGGTGTCGTCAGGGCGACGGTCAAAGCGGCCGTCGTCATGCCCGGCGTCGCGGCAAGCTGCGGAAAGGTCGGCGCGCGGTGGTCGGGCGACATCGGCTGCTGAGGGTGGATCGCGTGGCACTCGTAGCAGACCTGGCGCGCCAGGGAGAGGCCTTGGCGCGGGTCGCCCGCCTGCTGCGCCTGGAGCGGCAGCGCGATGGCGGCAGCCAGCAGGAGCGTCGACAGAAAGGCTGGATACTTCATCACTGTCCCCTGCCGCCAGGATCGCCAGCGCACGGCTTCTCGCTCTCGGCCCAATCCCGCCAATGGGAGGGATGGACATCGACCGGCTTGCCGGTGTCGCTGACCCAGCCCGAGCCGGACCGCCGGCAACGGAAAACGAGGGCATGCACCCCGTCCTCGATGACGCTGAGCTGGAGATCGCGACCCCACGGGGCACTGTCGATCGGTTGCCAGTTGCACATGCGTGCTTTTGTACAGGCTGCCGTCTTGCCCAAGGTTGACGCAGATCAAGGGTGCTGGACGGAGAGCGCCTCGGGGAAGAATTCCGGCGCCGCGTCGCCGATGACGGCGTGCAGGCCCCGCGATCGACGCCCGGCGCGTCGATGCAGGCTTTCGGGAATTCGTTGCCCAGCCGGGACCGCGGGTTGAGCGCCTTGCTTCCTTGCCGCAGAGTGGAGCATCAAATGCGCCGCCGCCGTCCTGCAATCCTTGTCACGATCGCCATCGCCTTGGTCGCTGCGATGCCTGCCTGCGCCGACCCGGCGGCCGACGAGGTGGCGATCCGCCAGCGTCTGCAGCGCTGGACGAATGATTTCAACACCAGGAACCTCGCCGGCGTTTGCGATCTCTTCGCGCCGGATCTGCTCTATTCGATCCCAGAGGTGCCGCGCGGCACGCACGAGACGATGTGTGCCAGCCTCAACAAGGTGCTGGGCCAGTCCGACATCCGGCTCCAGTACGCTATGCCCGACATTCACGAGATCGTCGTTTCCGGCGACCTCGCGATCGTCCGCCTGACCTGGACGCTCACCACGGAGTTGGCCGGCGCTCGGGACACGACGACGGAGGAAGGCATGGACATCTTCCGCCGCCAGCCCGACGGGCGATGGTCGATCGCCCGCTTCGTCGCCTTCACGACGCGGCCGAACGCGCTGCTCAAGTAGTCGATGGATGCGGAAGGGACGCCACGTGGCCAGTCCTCTTCCAACGCGCACCGCCGCCTGTTCGCGCATGGGGCGAGACCCTTCGACTGGCTCAGGGTATCTCGCCCGCGGTCCGGAAGTCGATGACGCTCAGAACACCTTGTTCTTGTCGGGCCGGTGCCTGTTGCGCAGCACGAAGGCCGACCGGTCGGCCTTGCGCGGGTTGCGCACCCAGACCTCGCGGTTGGGATGGAGGCCGGCGCCGCGGGTCGCCGGCACCGCCGTGGCGCGGGCGCGATGCAGCAGGCGGGTGTCGGCCACGCCGCAATTGGGATGGAGTCCGCCATTACCGGCGACCACCTTGTCCCACGCCGCCTTGCGCTTCGCGGCGACCGCGGGATCGGTGAGCGCCGTGCAGGTGAGCACGTTGGTGTTGAGGTCGGCCACGATCTCGTCGCCTTCCTCGATCAGCGCGATCGGGCCGCCCAGCGCCGCCTCGGGGCCGACATGACCGATCACCAGGCCGACCGAGCCGCCCGAGAAGCGCGCGTCCGTCATCAGCCCGACGACGATGCCGCGCTCGCGGCACAGGGCGGTGATGCGCGAGGTCGGGTCGAGCATCTCGGGCATGCCCGGCGCGCCGCTCGGGCCCTCGTAGCGGACGATGATCATGTCGTGGTTCTGGAAACTCTCGGGCGTCTTGTCGAGCGCCTCGAGCAGGCTCTGCTCGCCCTCGAACAGGCGCGCCTTGCCGCGGAACACGTTGTTCTCGAGGCCGCCCTCGACGCCGGCGAGCTTCAGGATGGCGGAGAAGTCGGGCGACAGGTTGCCGCCCAGCACGCGCAGGCCGCCGGTCGGCTTGTAGGGCTTCTCGACCGGGTAGACGACCTTGCCGTCGGCCCGCCTGGCGCCCAGCCGCTGGACCTGGGCCGCGAGCGTCTCGCCGGTGCAGGTCAGCACGTCGCCGTTCAGCAGTCCGGCATCGAGCAGCTCGCGCACGATCACCTGCACGCCGCCGATATCGTCGATGTCGACCATGGAGTACTTGCCGTAGGGCCGCGCGTCGGTCAGCACAGGCACGACATGCTGCGAGAGGTAGTTGAACTCCTCCGGCGTCATGATGTCCTTCCAGAAGTCGGCGTAGCCCGCGGCGCGCGCGATCTCCGGCGCGTGCAGGGTCACGTTGGTCGAGCCGCCGATCGCCATGGCGACGATCACCGCGTTGCGGAGCGAATCGCGCACCACGATGTCGCGCGGCTTCAGGTCCTTCTCGATCAGGTTGGCGAGCAGCCCGACCAGCTCGCTGGCGAACTCGTTGACGCGGCGCGGATCGTCGGACGGCGGCGCCACCATGTGCAGGGGCTCCATGCCGAGCACGCCGATGAAGGTCTGCATGGTGTTGTAGGTGAACATGCCGCCGCAGCTGCCGATGCCGGGGCAGGCATGGCAGGCGATGTGCTGGCGGTACTCGGCGTCGGGATGGCCGGCGACCTGGTAGGCGCTGACCAGGTCGATCGTCTCGCCGGTCCTGGGATCCGTGCCCGGATGGATCGGGCCGTCCGACATGATGATCGCCGGCCGATTGTGCTCGAGCAGCGCGGCCAGCGTGCCGACCGGCGGCTTGTCGCAGGCGACCACCGCGATCGTGCCGGCGAGCCCGGTGCCGTTGAGATGCTCGCACAGCGAGTCGTTGGTGATCTCGCGGCCGATCAGCGAATAGCGCATCTCGCGCGTGCCGTTGCGGATGCCGTCGGAGACGGCGACCGTGTACTCGGGCTGGACCAGCCGCAGCTTCAGCTGGTTGGAGCCCTTGCCGATCCGGTTCCTAAGCTCGGCATGGATCGCATCGACCTTGGCCATGACGCCGAGATAGCACTGGCTGTCGCCCTTGGTGCCGACGACGCCGACCGACGGCTCGTGGATCAGGTCCGGATCCGTGCCGAGCGCGCGCGCCACCCCGATGGTCTGGGAGGAGCGGCCGGGATGCCGGTCGATGAGCACGGTGGTCGGTTTCATGGCGCTTGCCTTCAGGGTGGTTGGTGCGGTCTCGATTGGGCCGGAAAATGCCCACCTGCCGGGGTCTTGGCAACCTCCGCAGCGGCCGGTGCGGAACCGCCGGAATCAGCGCGTCGGCACCCGTCCGCGCCCCAGCCCGGCCGCCTTGACCACGGCGCGAAGCTCCTGGGCGAACAGGCCTGCCGCCGGGCTGGGCGTGCGATCCTTCAGCCGGATCAGGCCGATCGGGTTGGTGACACCGCTGAGCGCGATCGGCAGGGCCGTCAGCAGCGGATGCTCGGTCGGCACGCGCAGCATGGTCTCGGGATGTATCGTCAGGAACGATCCCAGGGCGGCGAGGCTCGCCAGCGTGTAGGTCGACGCCGTGGTGACCGAGGCGCGCGGCACGCCGAGGCCCTGCGATTCGAAGGCGGCGCGGATCATCGGCCCGAGAAAGCCCTCGGGCGGGGGCAGCACCCACGGGCCCGCCACGACGTCGCCGAGCTGCAGGCGTTGCCGCTTGCGCGCCCACCGGCTTCGTCTGCCGGCGATCACCGCCAGCCGGTCGTGGAACAGGATTTCCGCCATTGTGCCCTTGGGCGCGATTGGTTCGGCCATGCGGCTGATCACGAGCTCGATGCCGCGCCGCTGCAGCTCGATCATCAGAATCTCGGTCGGCTCGACGATGAGATCGAACACCATGCGCGGATGGCGTCGGATCAGCCGGTCGATGGCGGCGCCGGCCACCGCCGACATCGGCGGCGTCGCGCCGATCCTAAGCTCGCCGGCCGTCGGGTCGGCGAGAAAGGCGATGTCGTCGATGCCCTGCCGCAACTCGTTGAAGATGGCGATGCTGCGCTCGGCCAGCGATTCGCCGAACACCGTCGGCGATACCCCTTGCGGGCTGCGGTGGAGCAGGGCGACGCCAAGCACCTGTTCCATCTCCTTGATGGCGTAGGATACCGCGGGTTGGGTCATGGCGAGCCGGCGCGCCGCCTTGGCCATGCTGCCGGTCGCGATGGTCTCGCGCAGGACGCGCAGGTTGTGCAGCTTGATCCGCCGGCCGAGCCGATCGTCCAGGGGCATGCGGGTCGCCTCCAGAATTTGCTTATATGGATATCATGATTCCGCGGCTTCCCTTATGGCCCTGTCGACTCCACGATCCTCCCGCGATCGATCGCCGGCTTTCGAGAAACCCCGTCCACCCGAAAGGACCCGATCCGTGCGCCTGGCCGTTGCCCTCGTCATTCTCGTCTCGGCGCTGGCCCCTGGCCCGCGCGCCGATGCCCAGACCGCGCCCGCACCTGCCGGCGACAAGCCGCTGCGCTTCGTCATGCCATATGCCGCGGGCAGCGGCGGCGATTCGTTGATCCGGTTGATGGCAGAGCCGCTGCGCACCAGCCTGGGGCGGCCTGTCATCGTCGAGAACAAGCCGGGCGCCGCCGGCCGCGTCGGCGTCCAGTCCGTCAAGGTGGCGCCGCCCGACGGCAGCGTGCTGCTGTTCGTGCCGATTGCGCCGATGAGCGTCTTTCCGCACGTCTATCCCGATCTCGGCTACGACGCCGTCGCCGACTTCCGCCCGGTGACGCAGATCGCGACGTTCGACCTCGGACTTGCGGTCGGGCCGGCGGTGCCGGCAAAGACGGTATCCGAGCTGGTCGCCTGGCTGAAGGCCAACTCCGACAAGGCGAGCTACGGCACGCCGGCCGCGGGATCGCTGCCGCACTTCTTCGCGCTGATGTTCGGCCGCGCCGCCGGCCTCGAGATGCGCCATGTCCCGTACAAGGGCAATGCGCCGGCGCTGGCCGACCTCACCGGCGGGCACCTGCCGCTGTTCTTCACCTCGACGCCCGATCTGGTCGAGCTGCACAAGGCCGGCCGGCTGCGCGTCCTCGCGACGTCGGGCCGCGAGCGCTCGGTCGTGCTGACCGGCATCCCGACCTTCGGCGAGGCGGGCTACGCCATCGAGGGCACCGGTTGGTATGGCATCTTCGCCCCGACCCGCACCCCCGACGGCATCGTGAACCAGCTCAGCGAGGCGATCGTGGCGGCGTCCCGCACACAAGCGGTGGTCGACCGCATGCGGGTCCTCGGACTGCGTCCGACCGGCACGACGCCGGCCGAGCTGGGCCGCATCCAGCGCGCCGACCTCGATCTCTGGGGGCCGGTCATTCGCGAGTCGGGCTTTAAGCCGGATCAGTGAGGGCCGTCAGCGGATTCCTGCCCATCCTCGATACAACCTACCCGTGGGGCCAGGGCGATCGGGAACGTCTTGGCGCTCTCCGCGTTGAGGCATGGCAGCCGCCGAACCATGCTCGGCTGCGAGCCTGTGGACCTAAAATGGGGGATGATCATGCGCCTTCTCGACCGTCGTACCGTCCTGCTTGCCGTTCCCGCCGCAACGCTGGCCCCTGTGTCCGGGGTTCTCGTATCCACGGCGCTCGCGGTCGACGCCTTGCCGGATGCGCGCTTCGTGGGCTTCTGCCAGGCGGTGAACGATTTCGACATCGCTTCCGGCCAGCTGGCGCTCGCCCGGTCGGCCAACGAGAGTGTCCGCGGCTATGCCACCCGGTCGATCGCCGAGGCGACGGACGCCGCGCAGCGGTTGAGCAAGTCGCGGCAGGAAGCCGGCGTGTCCTACGCGCCCGACGGCGCCATGGGTCCCAAGACCGCCAATCTGCTTCAGCAGCTCAACGCGCTGCAGGGCCCGGCCTTCGATACGGCCTACGCCAACGCCCAGCTCTCGGTGCAGATCGATTCCGAAGCACAGGTCGGCGCCTACTCCCAGAACGGCAAGAGCGGCCCGCTGCGGCGCTACGCGCAGGACACCTTTCCCAAGTCGCAGCGCCAGCTTGAGAACGCAAGGCGGCTGGCCGGCGGCCGCTGACGGCGGTGGCCAGGAGCCGGCAACTCTCCAATCCTCTTATTGAGATCGGGGCGGGTACCGCCCCGATCTTCACAGCATCGTGGTGCGCGTCGGGCGTGCTGGGTGTCTCCCCTGTCATCGGGTCGTCATCGGGGGGAGGTGCCCCCATGGGCACCGACTTTAGCGGTAGAGCGCCTCATGCGCTGGGAGCGCGCCACTCCGATGGCGCTCATGGGCGTTTGATCGACAAGGAATGCGCCATCGACGGCGGAGGTTACTCCGCCTCGACTGGCGCGCTCCCAGCGCATGAACAGAACGGTCTGGATCCACGCTTGCCAGTCATTCTCACGCCACCATGAGCTTTTGCCGCTTGATCCGTTTTGTTTCGACATGGACCATGCCGCGATCCGCTTCGTGATCGTGGAGAGCGTGCATGACCCGTCCTGTTGCCGTCGTCACCGGGGTCGGCCCCGGCACGGGAAGCGCGATCGCCCGTCACCTTGCTGCCGACGGCTACGCCGTCGCCATGCTGGCGCGCAACCGCGAGCGGCTCGCCGCCTTCGAGAAGGAGATCGAGCACGCCAGGGCCTATCCCTGCGACGTGACGGACGAGGCGCAGCTCGACACGGTGCTCGCCGCCGTACGGCGGGATCTCGGCACGCCCGCCGTGCTGGTGCACAACGCGGTGGGCGGCGCCTTCGGCAGCTTTCTCGATATCGATCCCAAGGTCCTGGCCGCGAACTTCCAGGTCAACACCATGGCGCTGCTCCACCTGGCGCGCCGCCTTGCGCCGGCAATGATCGAGGCCGGATCCGGCGCGATCATCGTCACCGGCAACACCTCGGCGCTGCGCGGCCGCGCCAACTTCGCCGGCTTCGCGCCGACCAAGGCGGCGCAGCGCATCCTCGCCGAGGCGATGGCGCGCGAGCTCGGCCCGAAGGGCGTGCACGTCGCCTATGTCGTGATCGATGCGGTTATCGACGTGCCGTGGGCGCGCAAGCGCTACGCCGAGGCGCCCGACAGCTTCTTCATCAAGCCCGCCGCCATCGCCGGCGAGGTTCTGCACCTCGTGCAGCAGGATCGCAGCGCCTGGTCCTTCAACGTCGAAATCCGGCCGTTCGGCGAGAAGTGGTGAGGAGCAGCGAGCCATGGCCCAGCTGCGCATCTTCTCCTATCTGCCCAACCCGCGGATCTGGAAGGCCACGATCGCCGCCCGTCTCAATGGCGTCGAGGTCGAGGTGCGCGGCGCCCGGCCGCGCGAGCTTAGGGATTGGCTGTGGGACTTCGAGGCGCGGCCCTTGTCGCACGGCGAGCGCGAGGCACTCGCCGCCTCGGTGCGTGTCGGCAAGGTGGGTTTCAAGGGCGGCGAGCTGATCAAGACCGACGCCTTCCTGGCGGCCCATCCATTTGGCACCGTGCCAGCCGCCTTCAGTCCCGACGGCCTCATCGGCATCTTCGAATCCAACAGCATCATGCGCACCGTGGCGCGGCTCGGCGCCGATCGCGTGCCGCTCTACGGCCGCCACGCCTACGAGGCCTCGCGCATCGACAGCTTCCTCGACGCCAGCCTGGTTTTTGCGCGCGACACCCAGCACTATCTGCTGGCCCTGGGCGACGAGAACTTTCCTGCCCACGTCCACGCCCGCGCGGCCGAGGCATTCGGGGTCTACATCGCCGGCATCGAACAGGCGCTGGCGCCGCAGCACAGCTTCATAGTGGGCGAGCAGCTGACGCTGGCCGACATCTGTTTCGTGGCCGAGCTCTGCCTGTTCTCCAACGAGCGCCTGCGCCGGCCGACACTCGACAGGCGTAGCCTTGCGCCGATCCTGTCCGATGCTTGGGAGAAGGCTTGGCCCAGGGCCGGCTCGCACTTCCGGCGTCTCGCCGATCATCCGGCGTTCGCGCCCGATGTCGGGCCCTATCTGCAGAAGCTGGAGAAGCGGCCGGCCTGAGCTTGACGGGTGCGGCCACCCCATCAAGGCATTCCTGGTTGCTTTGCGGAGCGGAGGATCGGCCGCCAACCGACGCAGCGCCCGCACCAATTCGAACGCAACTGCGCTTGATACCGGAGCGAGGCGGAGCGCTATACTTCCAACATGGGAAATGGGGTGTTTGTTCACCGTACCGACTCGATCTACGACGATAGTCCCGCCGAGCGGTATCAGTTCCCTCGTCAGTATCTTCGCCGTGCACAATCCTGCATCGGCGACTGGATCATCTACTACGAACCTCCGGCATGTACTTCGCCCTGATCGAGCCAGGAAGTTATCTCGATTTCGCCAATCCCGTTCCATTCACCGACGCCGGCGGCGGCGTCCTGGAGCGAGGTGTGCTGAACGAGCAAGGTCGACTCTCTGGCCGCGCACAGGCCGCGGTTCGACCTCTCATGCCGGGTGACTTCAATCGCATTGTCTCCTTGGGTCTGGATGAAGGCACCTCCTTGTTGCCGCGCGTGAGCGAGGCGCCGCCGGGTCTTCCAGACGAGCAGGTTCCCTTAGAGTTCGAGACCAATCGCGATCGTGTGAGTTACCTTACATCGCGAGCCGTTCGCGATCGGGTGTTTCGCCAGGTTGTCTTGCGCGCCTACGAGGAGCGCTGCGTGATCAGTGGTCTCAGGCTGATCAATGGCGGCGGACGTGCCGAGGTCACCGCGGCACATATCCGACCTGTCGAAGCCGGCGGTCCAGACATCGTCAGCAACGGGATTGCGCTGTCTGGCACGGCACATTGGATGTTCGATCGCGGACTTGTCAGCCTGGCCGATGACTTGGAAATCTTGGTCTCGCGGCAGGTCAACGATCCGGAGGCCGTGAGGTCGTTCATCAACAAGAACGGCCACGCATACCCTCCACAACGTGCCATCGACCGCCCCCACCCTCGGTTCCTGCAGTGGCATCGAGACAATTGCTTCAAGCAGTGAGGCCGCTCATTTTGGCGCGCAGCCTGCCTTGCAGATCATTGCCACCCCCCCGGTCAAGCCGCGTGCCAAGTACGACTGGCCCTTGATAGGGTGAGCCAATGACTTCCGACTCTTACGATGTCGCCGTCGTCGGCGGCGGCAGCGCCGGCGTTGCCGCCGCCGTCGCCGCGGCGCGCTCGGGCGCGCGGACTGTGCTGCTGGAGAAGGCGGGGTGCCTGGGTGGCGCCTCCACCTTGCGCAATGTCCTCACTTACTGTGGCCTCTACACGCTGGGTGACGTGCCGCGACAGGCGGTGGCCGGCATCGCCGAGGAGGTGCTGCAGGGCTTGCGACGCCTCGACGCCGTCACCGGGCCGCAGCGGCACCGTGGCGTGTTCGTGGTGTTCGATCCCGAAGCCGTGAAACGCGTGCTCGACCAGCTGTGTGCCGAGGCCGACGTCGATGTGCGCCTGCATGCCTTCGCGAGCGGCGCCACGCGAGCGGAGGAGCGGATCGCCGACGTCGCCTGGCGCGACCATGGCGGCGAGCATCGCATCCGGGCGCGCGCCTTCGTCGATGCGAGCGGCGAGGGCGATCTCGCGGCGCTCGCCTGCGCGGCGACCCGCTATGGCAACGAGAACGCGGTGAACCTGGGCACGCTCGCCACCCGCTTCGGCGGCGTTCCGCGGGACATTGTCGTATCCGCCGACCAGGTGGCTGCGGCGGTCCAGGCAGCGCGGGCCGCCGGGCGCGGGCCGTTCAGCAAGGAGCGCAGCGTGATGACGCGCTTGCCGATCTCCGGTGACCTCGTCTGCTACCTGGCATCGGAAGACTACGATCCGCGCGACTCGCTGAGCCATAGCGCCGCGGAACGGCGGGGGCGCGAGCAGGCGTGGGCATACCTGGAGGTCATTCGCGGCCTGCCCGGATGCGAGAACGCCTATCTCGCCTCGACGGGCCCGGAGTTCGGGACGCGCGAGGCGCGCCACATCGAAGCGGTCTATCAACTGACGTGGTGCGATGTGGTCGAGGGACGGCCTATGCTCGACAGCATCGGGCTCGGCGCCTGGGGCGTGGAATGGCACGATCGCAAGACCTTCGAGAGCACCTTCGTCTACCCGCCGGATAAGGCGGCGTACCAGATTCCGCTGCGCTGCCTGATGAGCCGGGACACCGCGAATCTCTTCGCCGCAGGTCGCGTCGCCGATGCCGATCGCATGGCCGGCGCCAGCCTGCGCGTGATGGGCACCGCCTTCGCCACCGGCCAGGCCGCCGGCGTCGCGGCGGCGAGCGTTGCGGATCGGGGCAAGGTCGACATCGACGACGTGCGCCGGACACTGCGCGCGCAAGGCGCGCTGATCGAGACGAACCAGCTCGCGCAGGCGGCGTAGAGCAGCCCCCTTGCCGGGAGCGGGCTCATGCGGACCGCGGGCGTCTCGCCCGCGGTCCGGAGGAGCATGAGCGCCACCGGAGGCACACCAACCAAGTGGCGCGCTCGCGGCCATGAGTCGTGAATGACTACTCACGATCGCACAACGTGACCGACAGGGAGAATCGCCGGTGGACGACCGGCAGGAGAAGCGGCTCCTCGCCGCTCAGGCCACCGTCGATACGCTCGCTGGTGGCGAGCTTGACGCTCAGGCCGCGGGCCGGGCCGAGATCGCCCACAGCTGGCTCATGCGGCCTCCAGGATCAGGTTGAGGTAGGCATCGACGCGGACCGTCATGCCGGGCGGCACCACGGTGGTGGCGTCCATCTGCTCGACGATGGCGGGACCGGCGAAACGGTTGCCGGCGGCGAGCGCCTCGCGGCTGTAGATCGGCGTGGTCGCGAAGTCGCGCGCCTCGGGCAGCCACACCGCGCGCCGGCCGACGATGGCGGCCGACGCATCCGGGCCTGCCTCGGGATGGGCGGTGAGCTCGGCCTTGCGCACCACGCCGGTCGCCTCGAGTCGCAAGGTGACGATCTGCACAGGCTCGCCCTCGGCGACGAAGCCGTAGCGCTGGCGATGGGCCTCAGCGAATCCTTCCGCCAGCGCCTCGATGGTCGCGGCGGTGACCGGACCTTCGGGCAGCGCGACGGCGAGCTCGTAGTTCTGCCCGTGATAGCGCATGTCGGCGGTGCGGTTGAGCCGCCTGTCGCCAGGCGCGATCGCCTCGTGCTCGAACCACTGTCCGGCCCGGGCGGCGAGCGACTCGAAGGCGTTGGCGACGTCGCCCGCCGACGCCACGGTCGCCGGCATCAGCCGGGTGGCGGCGAAGTCCGCGCGCAGGTCGGTGAGCAGCAGCCCCATGGCGCACAGGATTCCGGGATTGCGCGGCACCAGGACGCGCTTCATGTCGAGCTCGCGGGCGAGCCGCGCGGCGTGCAGCGGTCCCGCGCCCCCGAACGCCATCAGGGTGTAGTCGCGCGGGTCGTGGCCGCGCTGGACGGAGATGACGCGAATGGCGCGCGCCATGTTGGCGGTCACCACCGACAGGATGCCCTGGGCCGTCTCCATCAGCCCGAGCCCGAGCCGCTCGGCCAGCATTCCGATGGCCTCCCGGGCGAGGTCCTGGCGGATCTTCATGCGGCCGCCCAGCAGGTACTCGGGATTCAGGGTCTGCAGCACCACGTTGGCGTCGGTCGTGGCCGGCTCGCTGTTGCCGCGGTCGTAGCACACCGGACCGGGATCGGCGCCGCACGAGCGCGGGCCGACCTTCAAGAGGCCGCCGGCGTCGATGTAGGCGATCGAGCCGCCGCCCGCGCCCACGGTGTGGATGTCGAGCATGGGCGCCTTGACGGGATAGCCATGCACCGTGGCTTCGCTGGCGAGCTTGCAGCGCCCGCCCTGCAGCAGGGCGACGTCGGTCGAGGTGCCGCCCATGTCGAAGGTGATGAGATCCTCGAAGCCGGCCAGCGCGCCGATTGCCTGCGCGCCGACCACGCCGGTCGACGGACCGGACAGCACCGTGCGCACCGGGAGCTGGGCCGCCGTGGCGAAGCCGATGACGCCGCCGTTGGACTGCGTCAAGTGCGGCGTCGTCGTCATGCCAAGCGCTTCGAGCCTGGGGCTCAGCCGGTCGATGTAGCTCTTCATGACCGGGCCGAGATAGGCGTTCAGCACCACGGTCGAGAGCCGCTCGAACTCGCGGAACTCCGGCGCGATCTCATGCCCCGCCGAGATGAATACGTCGGGCATCTCCTGGCGCAGGATCTCGACCGCGCGCCTCTCGTGCTCGGGCCGGATGAAGCCGTAGAGGAAGGAGACGGCGATCGCCTTGACGCCGGCCGCCGCCAGGGCCTGCGCCGCCGCGCGCATCTTGACCTCGTCGAGCGGCGTATCGACCTCGCCAGTGTGGCGCACGCGCTCGGGCACCTCGAGCCTGAGATCGCGCGGCACCAGGGTCGGCGGCTTGTCGGCTTGGATGTCGTAGAGGTCGGGCCGCTTCTGGCGGCCGATCTCGAGCAGGTCGCGAAAGCCGTCGGTGGTGACCAGGCCGGTCTTGACGCCGCGATGCTGGATCAGCGCGTTGGTCGCAACCGTCGTGCCATGGCCGAAATAGGCGACCGGCGCGGCTGGCTTGTCGCCCGCCTCGGGGGCCACGCGACGCATGCCTTCCTCGACACCCTGGGCGATGCCGCGCGAGGGATCGTCGGGGGTCGAGGGGACCTTCCAGACCTCCACACGACCTTTGTCTTCGTCGAACAGACAGACGTCGGTGAACGTCCCGCCCGAATCCACGCCGACACGCCATCGCGACATCCAGAAGCTCCTTGGTTTACCCGCTGGGGCCCCCATTGGGGTTCTCGGGCAATTCAGTTTTGCCTCGGAACATTGGGCAAGCGAAATCTCTGCCCGAGAGCAGATTTCGCAAATTTTCTCGCTGAATGAGAAGCCGGTCGGCCACAGGCCTCAACATGCTATAGAAGTGAAAGCACCATGACCGACGACTCCGACAGGCTGCTGCCGCGCGTCGTCCGCCTGCTTCATTTCGGCCGTCATCGCCGCGCTGCTGAAACGCGAGGCGGCGTCGATCTCCGCCCGCCTCAACCCGTTCGACCCCGTCCTGCGCCGCCCCGCCGCCGCAATGGAAAGCCTCGCACCGTCGTGACGGGAGTCGTGCTCTTCCGGACCGCGGGCGTCTCGCCCGCTCATGAGTCATGCGACGGGCGTCTCCCCAGGCGTCACTCCTCGCTCATGAATCACTCCCCGCTCATGAATCACAAGGCGGGCGAGACGCCCGCGGTCCGGAAGAGCATGAGCCTGCGCCCGCAATGAAACGGTTGCACTGAGGGCAAAGCGCGGGCGGAGGCCGTATGGTCTGTTCCCAGCGAACCGAAGCAATCGAGTGATACCAGAATGACCGCACACGCCCAGCACATCATCGTCATCGGCGCCGGCATCGGTGGCCTGGCGGCCGCCCTGGCGCTGCAGCGGCGCGGCTTCAAGGTGTCGGTCTACGAACGTGGCGCGGAAATCCGCGAGTTCGGCGCCGGCGTGGTCATCGCGCCCAACGCCCGCCGCGCCTTGCGCGATCTCGGGGTCGATGAGGCGCTGGCGCAGCTCTCCGCGTCGGCGCCGCTCATTCACACCTGTGTCTACAATACCGGCGAGATCATCAGGACCGACCGAAACGACGCCATCGCCGAGAAGCAGGGGATGGGTGTGCTGCAGGTCCATCGCGGCGACCTGCATGGCCTGCTGCTGCAGGCCGTGCAGGCCAACGATCCTGGTGCGGTGCATGCCGGGCACACCTTCGTGGCGCTCGAGCAGGACAAGTCGGGGGTGTCGGTCGCCTTCGCCAACGGCGCGCGTCGGCGCGGCGATGCCGTGATAGGCGCCGATGGCAATGCTTCGGCCGTCCGCACCTTCCTGTTCCCCGGGGAGAACCCGAAATTCACCGGCCAGGTTGCCTTCCGCGCGCTCGTTCCCGATGCCTTGTGTCCGCCGGTCGTCCGCGAGCGCGGGTCGGCGATGTACCAGGGGCCGCGGCGCTACCTGCTGCACTATCCGCTGCGCGGCGGACGGATCATGAACCTGATCGGCTGCGGGCAGGCGCTGGCGTGGGAGGAGGAGGGCTGGGCGATCCCGGCGACCAACGAGGAGTTCCTGCATCACTATTCCGACTATGCGCCCGAGCTTCTGGAATTGATTCGCAGCGTGCCGCCGGGCGAGCTCTTCAAGTGGGGCCTGCGCGATCGCGAGCCGCTCGCGACCTGGACGCAGGGCCGGGTTGCCATGCTGGGCGATGCCGCGCATCCCATGCTGCCGTTCCTCGGCCAGGGCGCCTGCATGGCGCTCGAGGACGCGCTGGTGCTGGGGCGCGCGTTCGCCGCCGCCCGCACCATCGACGAGGCGCTGGCGCGCTACGAAGCTGCGCGCCGCACCCGCGGCACCAACGTCCAGCTGTGGACGCGCGAGGAGGGCAAGACGCTTCAGGATCCGACGCGCAAGCGCTACACGGCCCTCGATCGCGGCCTCTTCGACTACGATCCCGCAACTGTGTCGGTGTGATCTCTTCTTTGGACCGCGGGCGTCCCGCCCGCTCATGTTCTCTTCCGGATCGAGAGCGTCCAGCCTGCTCCAATTCATGAGCGGGCGGGACGTCCGCGGTCCGGGAGAACATGAGCATGAGCGGGCGGGACGCCCGCGGTCCAAAGAAGAAAGCTAGACCGCCTCCAGCGCCGGCAAGCGCTCGACCTGGTGCGCCTGCAGCGCCGGCAGCACGTCGCGGGCGAAGCGGCGGATCTGCTCGATGAACATCTCGTGCGGCATGGCACCCCGGTTGAGGCTGATCTGCACCACGTTGGCGCCGGCGGCATCGGCCTGCGCGATGATGCGCCGGGTCACCTCCTCGGGCGTGCCCCACGGCCAGGCCTCGGCCAGTCGCTCGACATCGGCCATGGTGGTGTTGCGGAAATCCTCGCGCAGCAGCTGGGCGGCGCGCTGGTTCTCGGGCCGCACGTAGTCGGTCGACTGCTGCGTCGAATATCCGGCCTGGCGCTGCAGCGCCGTCTCGGTGAAGTTGCCGTGACTGAACAGGGTGCGGTTGAAATAGAGATGGTAGGGCCCCATCTCGCGCACCGCCCGGGCCTTCGAATCGGCGACATAGGCGCTGATGCCGAGCGACAGATGATTGGGCGTCAGGCGATGACCCGACGCGGCAAGGCATTTGGCGTAGTAGCGGATGATGTCGTCGCGCAGGCCGCCGCCGCCCAGCCCCGGCGTGATCGGCAGGTTGTGGCGGGCGGCGAACTCGATCGATTCCTTGCTGCCGACGATGGGGATCCAGATTCGGGGATGCGGCCGCTGCACCGGGCGCGGCCACAGCGCCACGTCCTTGTACGACCAGAACCTGCCCTCGTACGAAAGCACGTCCTCTGTCCAGGCGCGCGTCACGATCTCGAAGGCCTCTTCGAAGCGGGCGCGGCTGTCGGCCAGCGGCACGTTGTGCACCTGGTACTCGCGCGGAATGCCGCGGGCGAAGCCCGAGATCAGCCGGCCATTCGACAGGCAGTCGATCATCGCCAGCTCCTCGGCAAGCCGCAGCGGCTCGTGCAGCGGCAGCAGGTTGCCGTAGATCAGCAGCTGGAGATTCTTCGTCCGCTGCGCCGCCGCCGCGGCCATCAGGTTGGGCGAGTTCATCAGCCCGTAGGGCGAGCAGTGATGCTCGTTGAAGCCGACGCCGTCGTAGCCGAGCCTGTCCATCTCCTCCCACGCCGCGAGATGCTCGGCGTAGGTGCGCACCGCGACGTCCGGCTTGAAGTGCTTTTGGCTCAGCGGATAGGGCAGCTCGGCGCCGATCTTCACGTGCTCGAGATTCTCGCCGTAAGCGAGCAGATCGAAGACGAAGACTTTCATGCGACTCTCCGGAATGGGCAGGGCATTCGCACCTGGACGCGCTTTTCATGCTCCTCCCCAGCTCCGCTGGGGTGGTGTCGCGTCATACGCGACGGTGGGGTCTTGGCTCATGGCTGGGAGCACGCCACTCCGTGGCGCTCTTCTCGTTGATCCCGCGTCCTGTGAGCGCCACGGAGTGGCGCGCTCCCAGCCATGACCCCTCCGTCGCCGAAGACGGCGACACCTCCCGGCGGAGCTGGGGAGGAGACTGAAAGGCCTGCCATTCTCGACGCCTCGGGCTCGACCGGTTAGGCTCGGCCAATAACGCTGTTCCTGGGAGGAACGATGTCGGCACAGGTCGCCGCCGCTGACGGCACGGCAAGCTTCGCGTTCGACCAGCCGCTGTTGTCGACGCGCCGGCATTTCTCGACCGTCGACTATCATCTCGCCAGACGGCACATCGAGCGCACGACGCGGGGTCAGTTCGACTTCTCCTTGCAGAGCGCCCGCGAGTTCCGGCACTACGACGTGCGCTCGGCGCGGCTCGGCGAGACGCAGTTCAGCCTGGTGATGGTCGACAGCGTCTCGGGCTACGACATCGAGATGATGGACGATCCCGATCTCGTGTTGCTGCACATCCTGATGCGTGGCAGCGCCCAGCTGCAGCAGGGCACGGCGCGGGCCGACGCCGCGGCGGCGCAAATGGTGCTGCTGCAGGGCATGGCCCGCTCGCACAAGCGCTGGTACGGCACGACCCAGCAATTGATGGTGCGGATGAGCCGGCGCCACATGGAGCGCGTGATCGCCAGCGAGACGGGGATCGGCATCGGCGATCCGCTGAGCTTCGGCGTGATGCCGGTGGTCGACCTCGCCCGGGTGCCGACGCTGTGGAACTACATCGTCATGCTCTGTCGCGATCTCGACAGCCCGCAGCCCTGCTTCGCCGGCGCCGTCGGCCGCACGGCCGAGCGCACGCTGGCGCTGATGCTGCTCAACGTCGTGCCCAACAACTACAGTTGGGCCTTCGCCGAAGAGTCCCGGTCGGCGGTCGCGCCGTACTATGTGCGCCGGGTCGAGAGCTATATCCGCGAGCATGCCGGCGAGCCGATCGCCACCGACGATCTGGTGGCGGTGGGCGGGGTCAGCGCACGCTCTATCTACCACGGCTTCCGGCGCTTCCGCTCGACCACGCCGATGGGCTATCTCAAGGCGGTGCGCCTCGACCGCGCGCGCGAGGCGCTCACCCGGAACCGTGCGGGCGCTCGCATCAGCGTGACCGAGGCCGCGACCTCGGCCGGCTACACCAACCTCAGCCAATTCTCGCGCGACTACAGGGCCCGCTTCCGCGAATCGCCGTCGCAGACCTTGGCGGATGCCTGACCGATCATGGTCTTCCGGACCGCGGGCATCTTGCCCGCTCATGATCATGAGCGGGCAAGATGCCCGCGGTCCAGGATGACGTTGTCTTCTCTCCAACCGTCTCACAGCGGGATGGCGAGCAGGTTGGGAATGTTGAAGGTGTCGACCACGGCGATCTTCTCGCGGAAGCGCGGCGTGTCCCCGTCGAGCGCGACGACGTCGCGATACTGGCCGACGCTGAACAGCCGCGTCTGGCCCTCGAGATCGGTCTGGTAGACGGTGTAGCAGGCAGCCACCTCGACGCTGTCGTCGCGCGTGCCCAGGATCTCGATGTTGGTGACGACGTGGCGGGCGTAGTGGAGATTATAGACGTTGGCCTCGCGCAGGCTGCGCACCCGGTCGACCATCATCGCGCGGCCGTCGCAGAAGAAGATCGGCAGCGGCGGCTGGCGGCTCATGTTCTCGCGCGGGATCACCTTGTAGACGCCGCGCTCGACGAACAGGTCGGGCCATTCCTCGAGCCGGTCGTCGTCGAGCAGGCGCGCGTAGCGGTATTGCAGCGCACGGATGGCGGCGTAGGTGTCGGGGCCCATGTCGTTCATGGTCCCTCCCCCGCAATCGGGGGAGATGCCCCGTCACACGGGGTGGAGGGGGAAAGCCTCAGTCGAGATTCTTGAAAGTCCGACGTCGGAATTGGAGAGAGCTCGACTGAGGTCTTCTTTGGGCCACCTCCCCCGACTACGGGGGAGGCAAAGCAACGAATCACCATCTTCACGCCCCTCCGCCCGCCGGCGCGAGACCCATCAGGCCGGCGTAGTAGCGCCAGTAGGCGCGGATCGTGGCCTCGCCCTGGCGGTCCTTGTCGAGGTCGGCCTGCAGGCCGCCGAACTCGAGGAAGGAGTTCTCCTGCCCGTCGCGCACGATGGCACGCTGGATCAGCTCGATCGCCTCGCTATCCTCCATCGAGATCAGGCCGGCCGGGCCGACCAGGTTGGCCTGCTTCAGCCGGGTGGCGGTCATCGCCTCGTCGTCGTCGGCGTAGCCGAAATAGGTCCAGTAGAGCTCGAAATCGTCGGCCGCCTTGGGCCGGATGTGGCGCGTCGCCAGCGTGTTCATGATCTGCTGGATGACCAGGCACGGGAAGATGCTGGTGATCGACACTGTGACGCCATCGTTGAAGTCGGGCCGCCCTTCGAGCAGCGACGGATCGGCGAGCGAGTAGTTGGTGACGAACTTGTCCTGCTCGATGTTGCCGGAGCGCCCGGCCTGGCGCCAATCGTCGCCGTAGGTGACGCCGGTGCTGTGCGCCCGCGCGCTGTCGGTGCCGCCCTTGCGCTTCTGGTTGGTGCGATAGAGGCCGAAAGTGGCGTGGAAGCCGTGCAGCAGGGCGGCGTGATAGGGATCGCGCGTGTTCTCCGAATAGAGCTTCCAGTTGCCGCGCACGCGCTGGCGCATGTGGCCCAGCACCCGGATCGGCCGCGAGAACAGCCGGTCGATGGCGGCGAGCAGCGGCTCCTCGAGGTAATCCTCGAGCGGCGCGGTGTCGGGGCTGAAGGTGGCGAAGATCACACCCTTGTGCGAGGCGACCCTGAGCTTGGCGAGACCGTGCGCCCTGAGGTCGAAGTCGGCGGCGTAACCGCCCATGCCGGCGACGCCGCGACGGTAAGGCACGCCGACCAGCTCGCCACGCGCGTTGTAGGCCCACTGGTGATAGACACAGCGGTGCTGGCGGGCATTGCCGCAGGTCTGGCGCTGCACGGTCGAGCCGCGATGGGCGCAGCGATTGACGAAGACATGCAGGCTGCCGTCCTCGGCACGGCTTACGATGACCGGCGTGTCGCCGACGAACGAGGTCTTGAAGTCGTTGGGCTCGGGAATCTCCGCTTCGAGCGCCACGTAGCTCCACACCGGCCCGCGGAAGATCGCCTCCTGCTCGCGCGCGAACACGTCGGGCCGGGTGAACACCTCGAACGGCACGCGGCTGCCGTCGGCCGACGGCCAGGGGATCAGGGGGGCTTCGCTCAACTGCAGCATCGGCACGCTCTCCAAGTCGCTCATGCTCTTCCGGACCGCGGGCGTCTCGCCCGCTCATGATCATGAGCGGGCGAGGCGCCCGCGGTCCTATGAGTGTTGCCGTCGCCATTGATCAACAACCCGCTGACCGCCGCTTTGCCGGCAGTGCAGTCCCTTGCCGTCTTGCGCAGAAAGCCGGGCGGGTATTATTGCCTTCAAGAGCAAGCTCCCGCGCTGGCAGCAAAGTTCACGCGGACTGCCAATGGCAGCATTGATCCTCGTTCGCGGGCCGGAAGGGGAAGCCGATGACAGCCATCCGCGTCGCGGGCCTGCGCAAGCTGTTCGGCAGTGCGCCGGCCGTCGACGATGTAAGCTTCGACGTCGAGAGCGGGTCGATCGTGACCCTGCTCGGGCCCAGCGGCTGCGGCAAGACCACCACCCTGCGCATGATCGCCGGCCTGGAGCGACCCGATGCCGGCGAAGTGCGGGTCGGCGATCGGATCGTGACCTCGGCCGAGCGCGGCATCCACCTGCCGCCCGACAAGCGGCGCATGGGCATGGTGTTCCAGTCCTACGCGATCTGGCCGCACATGACCGTGTTCGAGAACATTGCCTTCCCGCTGCGCGGCCAGGGGCGAGGGGCGCGCCTGTCGCCGGCCGAGATCCGCGACAAGGTCATGACCATGCTGCAGAGCCTTGGCCTCGAGGGCCTGCATGACCGGCCGGCGCCGCTCCTCTCGGGCGGCCAGCAGCAGCGCGTAGCGCTCGGCCGTGCGCTGGTCGGCGACCCCGATGTCCTTCTGCTCGACGAGCCGTTCTCCAATCTCGATGCGCGGCGGCGCGACGAGATGCGCTTCGAGCTGAAGGAGGTCCAGGCGCGGATCGGCGTCACCACCATCTTCATCACCCACGACCAGAGCGAGGCGATGGTCCTGTCCGACCGCGTGGTGGTGATGAATGCCGGCCGGATCGTCCAGGAGGGCACGCCGCAGGCGATCTACCAACGGCCGCAGACGCGCTTCGTCATGGAGTTCCTGGGCCAGGTCGACCAGGTGGGCGCGCGCGTGGCGATCGGTCGGGACGGCGCGCCGCGCGCGCACGTGGTGGGCGCGTGCGAGATCGAGGTGGCGCTCGACCCGTCGCAGCCGTGGCGGGCGGACGAGGAGGTGGTGCTGATGCTGCGTTCCGCCGCCGTGCAGGTGCGCGCGCCGGACGGTCCGGCGGGCTGGCGCGGGCGCGTGCTGTCGCGCATCTACCTCGGCGAGCGCACGGAGTATGTCGTGGGCGTCGGCGAGGCGCGCGTGCGCGCCTTCGGCCCCACCCTCCAGATGCACGATGTCGGAGCCGCGGTGGCGCTCGACTTCGCACCCGAGGCAATCCGCGCATGGCCGGCGGCAGGCACCGCGAGGCCATGAAAATGAAGGCGTTGCCTGAAACAGGCTCATGGTCCGGAGCGCGCCACTGCGTGGCGCTCATGCTCTTCCGGACCGCGAGCGTCCCGCCCGCTCATGAGCCGGGAGCGCGCCATTCCGTGGCGCTCATGGGCATGGCGGACGCGCCGATTGCGGATCGGAAGAAGAGCATGAGCGCCACGGAATGGCGCGCTCCCGGCCATGAGCGAGCGAGACGGCAAGCTCAGGGCGGGTGCTCGCGGTCCGGAAGAGCATGAGCGGCGCATTTTCATTGGAGGCAGAACATGAAACGCAGGGAGACGCTGGCGCAGATGGGCTCGGTCCTAGGGCTCGGTGCGCTTGGTGCGGCGGGCACGGCGGCCGGTAGCCCGGCACGCGCCCAGGGCGACAAGGTAGCGTGGGACCAGGTCGTCGCCGCGGCCAAGAAGGAGGGGCTGCTCGTCTGGTCGTTCTTCGGCGCGCCCGGTGCGGCGACCGAGCGGCAGGCGCGCGAGTTCGAGAAGCTCTACGGCATCAAGGTCGAGCTGGCGCCGGGCCGCACCGGCGATTTCGAGGCGCGCTGGAACGCCGAGCGCGCCGCCGGCAAGGCCAGCATCGACATCCGCTCCTCCGGCAGCCCGGAGAATCGCCGCCTTGCCGCGCGCGGCCTCGATCAGCCGTTCGGCACCTTGCCGGCGGCCGTCGAGCCCGGCGTGCCGTGGATCCTCGACCCGCTGGTCGACGTCAAGGCCGGCAACGGCAACACGCTGATGATCAGCTGCGGCGGCTATTTCATCCTGGTCAACAACAAGCTGTGCCCGCCCGAGCGCGGGCCGCGCAGCTACAAGGAGCTCGAGGATCCCAAGTACAAGGGCCTGATCGTGCTGTCCGAGCCGATCGGCCCGTCGCCGGGATCGCGCTGGGCGGCCTATGGCTGGAAGGCCTATGGCGACGACTACCTGCGCAAGGTGATCGACAACGTGAAGGCGCTGACCCGCGCCGAGATCGAGGCGCCCAAGCAGATCGCGCGCGGCGAGTACGGCATTTTCATCCATCCCACCCAGGTCGGCGCCGCCGACATCTGGAAACTGCCCAAGCCGCATCCCTTCCGGCTGGTGGTGCCGGAGGACGGCGTGATGCTGCTGTTCGGCGGCATGAACCTCCTGAAGGACGCGCCGCATCCCAACGCCGCCCGCGTCTTCATGAACTACATCCTGAGCAAATCGGCGCAGCAGATCGCTGCCGACGATCCGGGCGGGCCCTTCATCCGCAAGGACGTCACGCCGAAGATCCCCGAGCTGGCGCATTTCGCCACCGCCAAGCCGTTCCCCAACAACCCGGACACCTACGAGTTCGGCTCGAAGCTGTTCTTCGAATGGTCGGCCAAGGCCGAGCCATACCTGAAGGCGGCAGGCCTCAAGAAATAGCGGATGACATCCGCAGAAAGCTCGCTCGTCGGCGGCGCGGAGCGCGTGCCGTCGCCGGTGCGGCGGCGCGGCCCGCGCCTGGAAGCGTGGCTGCCGTTCGGCCTCACCGTGCTGGTCGCCCTCCTGGTGGTCTATCCGCTGGGCATGGTCGTGTTCGGCACGCTTTGGAGCGCCGCACCCGGGCAGCCCGGCACGATCACGCTGGAGAACTGGCGCGCGGTCCTGTCGGACCGCGCCACCTACGAGGTGCTGCTGACCAGCCTGGGCATCGCCGTTCCGCGCACCCTCCTGGCCCTGGCGCTGGCCGCCGCCTTCGCGTGGTGCATCGCGCGCACCAACACGCCGGGCAAGCGCCTGCTCGAAGGGCTGCTCGTTTTCATGTTCTTCCTGCCCGAGCTGCCGTGGGTGCTGGCCTGGATGCTGCTCGGCGCACCCAATGTCGGCATGGTCAACCAATGGCTGGGCGCGATCATTCCGGGCGGCGAGGGCGCGATCGACGTCTATTCCTGGGGCGGCCTGATCGTGCTCGGTGCGGCGCGCTCGGCGCCGGTGCTGTTCCTGTTCATCCATCCGGCGCTGCTAGCCATGGATGCCACCCTGGAGGAGGCCGCGCGCATGGCCGGCGCCAGCGCCTGGCGCACCCTGTGGCGCATCAACTTCCCGCTGCTGCTGCCGGCGCTGCTGGCGTCGGGCATCCTGTCCTTCGTGGTGGCGATGGAATCGTTTGAGCTGCCGCAGCTGCTCGGCACGCCGGCCAACATCTTCGTGTTCACCACGAGGATCTACGACCTCGCCTATGGCGGCCATGTCGCCAACTTCGGCGCCGCCATGGTGCTGGCGCTGATCCTGCTGGCGCTGACCGGCAGCCTGATCGTCGCGCAGTGGCGCCTGCTGCGCGGTCGCGCCTACACGACGGTGTCGGGCCGCGGCTTCAAGGCCCAGCCGATGGATCTCGGCTTTGGGCGCTGGATCGCCTTCGCCGCCATCCTCGCTTTCTTCATCGTCTTCGGCGCCCTGCCGTTCGTCGTCCTGCTGCTGAACTCGTTCATGGAACTGAGCGGCTTCATCAGCTGGGAGATGTTCACCACGACCCACTGGAAGAACGCGCTCGGCCGCGAGGACGTGCTGCGCTCGATCACCGACACGCTGATCGTTGGCGCCGTCGCGGCGAGCCTTGGCGTCGTCGTTTCGCTCTTCATCTCCTATGTCGTGACGCGCACCGCGTGGCGCGGCCGCCTGGTGCTCGACATCCTTGCCTGGGCACCGTGGGCGATTCCCGGCCTGGTGATGAGCCTGGGCTTCTTGTGGGCGTTCGTCTGGCTGCCGATCTACGGCACGCTGTGGGTGGTGATCCTGGCCCTGGTGGCGCGTGGCCTGCCGGTCGCCTCGCGCTTCTTCACCAGCACCATGGTGCAGCTGAGCGCCGAGCTGGAAGAGTCGGCGCGCGTGCACGGCGGCTCGTGGCTCAGGACCTTCCTGCGCATCTGGTTGCCGCTGCTGCGCCCAGCCGTGGTCGGCGCCTGGATCCTGCTGTTCGTGATCGCCGTCCGCGTGCTCGACACCGTGGTCCTGCTGGCCGGGCCGGGCGTGCGGATGCTGTCCGTCGACATCTTCCTGTGGACCGTCACCGGCCGCCAGGAGGCGGGCTCGGTCCTCGCCCTGATCCAGACCGCGCTGGTGATCGGCGGCTACCTGGTCGTGCGCCTGCTGGCGCGGCGGGCGCTGCAGTCGACGGCGGGGTAAGGGGCCGCCCGAAGCAACGGTCGTGGCGCGTCGCGACGGCGTTTCGACCTCATGGTTGGTCCTGCGCCCGCCTGACCGCTCGGATCGTCTGGCCATTCTCATCCGGGGCGGCCTCGGGCGCGTGAACGAAGGATGCTCTCCGCCCATTTTGGGCAGTGATGCCATTGCAGTGAAAGAATCATACCAAATAGTATCGCCGCTGCTGCGCAAACGGGGGGGTGTGTTGGTAAAGCCGCATCAGACGGTGCACCTGCGGCGCTTCAAGCACCAGGATAACACTGTCGTCGGGTCGGCCGCGTCGGGAGAGTGGGAGGCCAGGCCAGGCGCGATGTCGAGACTGGGGGAAATCCTGATCGGTACGAGGGCCCGCCTGTTGTCCGCGGCAAGCGCGCGGGCGCTCGCCGCCGTGTTGTTGTCCCTGGCCGCGGTGCCGGCCGCCGCCCAGTCCTGGAACCTGTACAGCGGCAACAGCCAGACCGTGACGCTGCCGTTCATCACACCGTTGCAGCCGCCGGCGTCGCCGGGCGTGTTTCCCAATCTCTATGTGACACTGCCCGGTGGTCCGACGACGCCGGTGACGATGGACACCGGCTCCACCGGCATGGTGATGTCGGCGGCACTGATCGACACCACGGGGCTGCAGAATCTCGGGCCGGGCTCGGCGCTCTACAGCAGCAGCAATCTCACCTTCACGGGAACCTACTACCAGGTGCCGACGGTGCAGATCAGCGGCCAGGCAGGTCCCTCGGTGACGGCCAACGTGCAGGTCCTGGTGGTCAACGACAGCTGCAACCCCGGCACCCGCGCCGGTTGCATCACCATGATGGGCGTCGGCTTCGACCGCGGCGGCAATCCCGGCGTCACGCAGCCGACCTCGGCAATGAACGCCTTCCTCAACATCACTGCCATTGGCGACACCGCCGTCAGCAGCGCCAACATGAATCCGGGCTACGTCGTCAGCAGCTCGGGGGTGACGCTCGGGCTGACGGCGGCGCAGGCCTCCGGCTTCGCCATGGTCAAGCTGACGCAGAACACGACCATTCCCGTCAACACATGGAACAGGCCGAAGACCGGGCTCACGGTGGCCGGCCAGCAGATCGGCACCGGTGGCTTCCTGCCGGACACCGGCATCGCCTACATGCTCCTGACGCCGCCCGCCAACATTCCCACCGCGCCTGCCGCATCCTGCCCGGCGCCGTCCGGGACCTGTGCCGCGCACGGCACCAACGTGCAGGTGTCCCTGATCCCGGGCCTGCCGGCGAACGTCGCTGTCGGCTACCAGTTCGACGCCGTGCTCACGCCGACCGACGACAAGCCCGCGGTGACCCCGGCCTATGTCAACCTGCGCCTTTCGCCGTCCGACAATCCGCTCAGCACGCCGGTGTCGGTCAACACCGGCAACGCCTTCTACCTGGGGTTCGATCATCTCTACGATCCGGTCGGCGGCTGGGTCGGCTACGCCGCCGCGCCCGGCCTTGGCGGGTCGGGCTCCGTCACGCCGCTGCTCGCGATGCAGGGCGCCGTCGATTTGCCCTCCGGCTTCGGCAGCACCCTGCCGACCTATCTGCTGGCCGACACCCAACTGCAACAGACCGGCAGCGGCAGTTTCTCGGCACCCCTCTTCGGACTCGGCAGCAATCTCGCGGTCGCGAGCGGCAGCGTGTCGTTCAACCAGGCGATCGACATGGGCGGCGGCCAATTCTCCGTGCAGTCCGGCGCTTCGGCTGCGATCAATGCCAGCCTGACTGCGTCCGGGGTGGTCAATGGCGGGACGTTGACCAACAACGGGACGATCCAGGGCAATATCACCAACAACGGCGTGCTGAGCGGCGGCGGCACGATCAACGGCGACGTGATCAATGCCGGCACGGTCTCGCCCGGCAACTCGATCGGCACGCTGAGGATCGTCGGCAACTACACGCACGTCCCGCAAGGCGCCCATCTGGCCGAAGTCCATCTCTCCGGCCTCAGCGACAAGATCGTCGTCGCCGGCAGGGCGGCGATCCAGGGCCCTGTCACCGTCGTGGCGCAGCCCGGCACCTACGCCCCGCGCACGACCTACAACCTGCTCACCGCCGGCAACGGCCTCAGCGGCACCTTCTCCTCGGTCAGCAGCAGTGCCCCCTTCCTGCAGCCGTCACTCAGCTACGACGCCGACAACGTCTATCTCACCCTGACCATCGGCGGCTTCGCGGCGGCGTCGCAGACGCCGACGCAGGCCGCCGTCGGTGCTGCGCTCGATGCCGGCGCACCGGGCGCCACCGGCGACTTCGCCACCATCCTGGGCACGCTGGCGACCGCCAGCAGCGGGCAGGTCCTGCCGTTCCTGACCTCGATCAGCGGCCAGAACTATTCGGCCTTCTCCAACTCGATGGTGCAGGGCGCCCAGCTGTTCATGAACAACTTCGCCCTGCAGGTCG
>NZ_JBFWZI010000079.1:0-30015 GCF_050185545.1 Reyranella sp.
CCGTGAAGTTCAGCAGCCAGTTTACGCCGCCTTCCGCACCGATATAGACGCCCGGCGCCGGAGACTGTGCCTGGGCCGCGACCGGCAGAACCATCAATGCGGCGGCAGCCACCAAAGCCTTCTTCATCCGATTTCTCCCCTGATCCGGCTTCCTGGAGATTGGGTCGTAAACACGGCAACATTCTATCTGTCTTGCCTAGGCACTGCAACTATAAGACAGCACTTGATAGGCTCCGAGTGTCGCGGCACCATCTCTTGTGGAGCCGGCCGTCGCACCCCGAAACCGAGCCATGACTGCCCAAATCAGCCTCATTATGGTCCAATTCCTGGAGTGGATCGCCGATCGGCCGCGCACCCGGTCGGATGTCATGGAAGCCTGGCGCAGCTCGTGCCCGCGCTTTCCGGTCTGGGAGGATGCCCTGGCGGACGGGCTGATCCGCCAGTACGGCGGCGAAACGGGCGAGCGCCGCGTCGAGCTGACCGAACGTGGCCGGATGGCGATCCAGCCCCTCCCGCCCCCGACCTAGACGGCGCCGGCCGCCCCCATGAGTCTGCAGCGCGCCGCCCTGTGGGCAATCGTGGTCGCGGCGGCGATCTACCTGATCGTGGCCGGTCGCGGCCTGCTGCTGCCATTCGTGCTGGGCGTCGTGCTTTGGTACATGGTCCATGCTCTGGCCGACGCGTTCGAGACGCCTCGGCTGGCAACGTGGCACCTGCCGCGGCCGCTGGCGCTTGCGGCCGCCGTCTGCGTCATGGCGGGCCTCGTCTGGGTGCTGGGCCGCACGATCGGCCACAACCTATCCGCCGTCGTCGACGCCGCCCCCAACTACGAGCATCGGCTGCAGGCCCTGATCGACCAGGGAGCACGCCTCGTCGGGGTCGATCAGGCACCGACCATCGGCGAGCTCTTCAATCGCATCAGCCTGACGGACTCGCTCGCCAGGCTTGCCGCCGCCACCGCCTCGATCGTCAGCGTGGCCGGCATCGTGTTGATCTACGCCGGCTTCCTGTTCGTCGAGCAGGTCCGCTTCCGCCGCAAGCTGGCGATCATCCTCGCCGAGCGCGACCACCAGGATCGCGTGCTCGCCGTGCTCGAGCGCATCGACCGGGATATCCGGACTTACATCCGCATCAAGACCATGCTCGCCACCGTGACCTCGGGGCTCGCCTACGTCGTGATGTCTTCGGTAGGTGTCGACTTCGCCGGCTTCTGGGCCGTCATGGTGTTCTTCTTCTATTACATCCCGACGGTCGGCTCTTTCCTTGCCATCGTCGCGCCGTCGCTCCTCACCCTGGTCCAGTTCGACGACCTGTCGCCGTTCCTGATCGTGCTGCTGGTCTTCGGGCCGATCCAGATCGTCACGGCCAACGTGATCGAGCCGGCCATCCTGGGCCGCTCGCTCAATCTTTCTCCGCTGGTCGTCATCGTTTCCCTGGTGGTATGGGGGACGGCCTGGGGCGTCGCCGGCATGTTCCTGTGCGTTCCGATCATGGTGGCCGGCCTCATCGTTTTGGCGCAATTCGAGGCTACACGACCGTTGGCCGTGCTGCTGTCCGCCGACGGCGACATCCCGAAGTCCGAGACCGTGGGGCGGCAATGAAACGACTGAGCTTCCTGGCGCTGCTGCTCGCCGCCGGATCGGCCTGGGGACAGGCTGCAACCCAGGCGCCGCCGGTGCGCGAAGCCGTCACCGAGGGACAGCCGCCCGGCCGCGAGGTCATGTATGCCTGCCCGGGCGGCACCGACTTCGCCGCCGTCTTCTCCGAGGAGGGTGAATTGGCGACCCTCACCGTGCCCGGCCAGCCCGATATCGAATTGTCGCGCCAGCGCTCCGGCTCGGGCTTCGCCTATGGCGATTCGTACTACGAGCTGCGCGGCCGCGGCCGCGAGGCGACACTGACCGCCGCAGGACGATCGATGCGCTGCCACGCCGTTGGTCGCCCCGGCGAGCCTCCGCGCACCTATGAGGGCGGCAAGCTCACGATCACGCTGTTCCCGGATGGCGTCTTTCGGCTGCGCGAACGGCGCGACGCCGGCGAGCCGAAGGTCGACATCGGCCAATGGATGCAGGAGGTCGATGGCGGCGTGCGCATGGTACTGCGCGGCGCGGCAGGGCAGCGCCGCGTCTTCCGCGAAGCCAATGGCGACCGCCTCGTCGCGGCCGACGGCACCGAGCTTGCCCGCGCCGCGACGCCGGACATGATAGACGACCAGTTCGAGCTGGGCGGTCTTTATCGCGACACGCCGTCCGGCGGCATGTTCGCCGAATGCCTGTCCGGCCGCACCTACACCATTGCTCCCGGTGGAGCGGAGCCGGAGCTCGAGAAGGCCTGGACGGAGGCGACTCCTTCGCGCGAGGCCAGCGTCTTCATTCGATTGCAGGGCAAGTTCCGTGACGGCGATCTCCATGCCGAGCGTTTCCTCGCGCTCGACGCCAATGCAACCTGTCCGGCACTGCCAGCGCGCAGCTCGGCGTTGCGCGACACCGAGTGGCGAGTCGTCGAGATCGACGGCGATCGTCCGAAGTTCGCCAACCGGCGACAGCAACCCTCGCTCCGGCTCGACAACCAGGGCAAGTTCACGGCCTCGACGGGATGCAATACGGTCGCCGGCACTTATCAGCTCGATCCCGAAGGCCTGCGCTTCGTCACCGAGGCCGCGCCACAGGCGCAATGCCCGGCAGCGGTGAGCGCCATCGAACGCCGTTACCTCGACGCTCTCGCCGCCGTTCGCCAGGCGCAGATTTCGAGCACGGTCCTCGACCTGATGGACCAGACCAACAAGCGACGCCTTCGCTTGGAGTCGCGCGGCCGTTAGTAGGGACATCTCCATCATTGCTGCGAGCGCGCCTCTCACAGGCGCTCACTTTGACGAAAGGAGGCGTCATTGCTGGGAGCGCGCCACTCCGATGGCGCTCTTCTTGCCGATCACACATCCATGAGCGCCATCGGAGTGGCGCGCTCCCAGCAATGACGCCTCCCGGCCACTCACGGCTGGGCGGACTGGTCGGCCTTGAGAATCAGGGCCTGGTCGTCGGCTTCGCGCAGGATGCGCAAGAACGGCAGGTTCCACGGCGTGGTCGCGTCGAGCTCGCGATCGATCTCACCGAACAGGCGCACATAGAGCTTCCACTCGGTCACGTCCTTCTCCAGAGGGATGCGGACGACTTCCCGCCAATCGAGGGCGCGCACGCCGGTCTTCGTCACCCGCTCGACCGATTTGTCGCGCACAAGGGTTGCCTCGAACCGGCCGATCGTCGCCGTTCGCGCCGCTCTGCTGACGGGTCGGGCGACCACGGCGACACAGATCTGGCCAGGCTCCTGCGGCGGCACGAACTCGACCGAGCCGCTGTTGAGCGACGGGTCGGTGACGTCGTCCTGCCATCCCAGCCGTTCGACGACGACGACGCGGCGCCGATCGGGTGCGAAGTGCCAGCCCGCGGGCGGGTCGAAGCAGCGCCGCAGGGTCCGGGTTTCGCCAACCGCCCCGCGCACCAAAATCTCGGGCGAGACGTGCGTGCTGGACTCCGATTCCGTCGTCACGACGCGCTGATCGAGAGCGAAGGCACCGGGCCGGTCCGGGAGGACCGTGAACACCAGCTGAAACGTCGCGACCCGGTGCGCGCGCCGCACCGAGAGCGTGCCGACCGCGAAGACCGAGCGCGCGGCGTCGGTCGCGAAAGCGGCACGAGGGACCGAAAAAATCAGGCGGTCCGGACCGATGACGGCGGCTCCCCGCCAGGCTCCCACCGCCAGGACAGGCGCAGCCCCCCCGGCGGGAGGCAGGTGGACGCCGAAGACCTCCACCTGCACGGGCGGATCTTCGCCACTCGCCACGGCAAAATCAGGCGCGTAGCGCGGCACCGTGGGCGATTGCGGCGTTGACGGCGACGTCGACGGAGGGGACTGCGTCCCGCCCGGCACCTGGGTCGGAGCCGGCAAGGTCCCCGGCGTCGACGACGGTGTCGCTGCGGACAGGGCCGGCAGTGACTCAGGCTGCAGCGCCTCGGCCGGCGACGGCCCCGATGGCAGGCGCGGAGTGAGAGCAAGCTCGCCGGTGGCCCGGCGCGGCGGCACGAAGCGCGGCGTGTAGGACAGGACCAGGGGCGCGTCATCCGACCCCGACAGCCGCTCCAGCGCGTCAGTCGCCCGCTCGGCTTCCCTGGCGGCGGCCAGCGTGGAGCCGGCGCCGGGCGACTCCAGGGCATCGCGCAGCGCCGCGTTCAGTCCGTCGAGCACGGCGAACGTTTGCCTCCGGCTTGCCGCGATGTCGCCGAAAGAGAGTGCCGTGTCGGCTTCGGCGCGCGCCAACACGGCATCGGTCAACAGGCTCGCCGTTCGAAAGGCCGGCAACAGGGCAAGCCGAGCCTCGCCGCCGGCGCGGGCCTGCAGGCGCGCCCGCTCGGCCGCAAGGGTCGCGATCCGTTCTCCCACCGTCGGACCGAGGCCCGCGGCTTCGTCGGCGTGCAGCGATCCCGACGCCGCTACCGCAAGCGTGCCCCAAAACAGGAGGGTCGCAATAAGGACGCGGCTTGCGTACCGCCGACCGTCGGCGTCGGTCGAACCAGACGTCATATTTTAAATTCTACCACGTCCGCCGGCAGCGACACCGGCGACGGATTGTCAGTACGAGAACAGGACCGGCAGCGGCGAATTCAGGATCAGATGCCGGGTCATGCCGCCGAAGATCATCTGGCGCAGCCGGCTCTGGGTATAGGCGCCTTTCAGGATCATGTCGGCGCCGCCGGCGATGGCCGTGTCGACGATCGTCTGCCCGGCCGACCGGTTGCCCGACTTGACGTGCTGGCTGGTGACGTTCAGCCCGTGGCTGCGCAGCGACTCGGCGATCTCAGCGGAGCTCGGTCCGGGTACCATGCCGCTCGGACCATCGACGCTCATCACGTCGATCGAATCGGCCTTGCTCAGGAACGGCATGGCGAGCGAGATCGCCCGTGCGCTCTCGGTCGATCCGTTCCAGGAAAACAGAATTCGCTTGCCCACCATGCCCTGGTAGCCGGCCGGAACGACCAGCACCGGCCGACCGGAGTCAAACAAGGCGGTCTCGAAGACGCTCTCCGGCATCTTGGGCAGCGGCCCCGGCTGCGGCATGACGATCAGCTCGTAGGCCCGTCCGATGGTGCCGATTGCCGTCGGCCCGCTGTCATCGGCCGACCGCCATTCCGAGCGGAGGCCGACGGCGCGCTGCTCGAAAGCCTGCTTGACGGCGCCGACACGCTGGCGCTCCTCGGCATCCTCCGCCAGCCCGCCGCCGATGGGAGCGCCCATCCCGGCATCCGCCCACGCCATGCTCATGACGCCGTAGGATGGCGGTTCCAATCCGACCAATCGCGCATCGAAAGCGCGCGCAAGCTTTGCCGCCAAATCGAAGGCCGCCGGATCTTCCGCAGTCCACGCCATGGTCAAGATCGACTTCATGACACGCCCTCCCCGTCTGGGCGCATCCTAACACGCGGCAGACGAGAGTTCAGCCGATCCGACGGTTCAGCCCATCCGATTGGCCTCAGCCGATCCGATTGGCCTCCGGCACGATCCATGCGAAGCGATCCGACAGCGCCGCCAGCGTAATGCGGTTGATGGCGTCGGCCGTGACGGTCGGTCCACCCGTGGCATCCGGCAGGTCTCGCGTCGCCACGGTGTCGGCCGCCACAGTGCACATGAACCCGTTATCCGTCGCCGAGCGCACCGTCGCCGAAACGCACATGTGGGTCATGAACCCGCCAACGATGAGATTCTTGCGGCCGATCACAGCCAGCTGCTTGGCGAGGTCGGTTCCCGCAAAGGCGTTCGGCAAGCCTTTGTCGACGATCGCCTCGCCGGCGCGCGGCGTCAGGGCGGACACGATCTCGTAACCGGTCGACGTCGGATTGAACGCCTTGCCCTTGGACTGGTGGCGCACATGGACGACCGGCGCGCCCGCAGCCCGGGCCTTGTCGAGCAAGCAAGCCAGCGCCTCGATTGCCGGCTGAACACCGGGCAGCGGCATCAAGCCGTCCGTGTATTCTCGCTGAGCATCGATGATCAGCAGGATGCCGTCCGCCATGGTCGCAGGCGTTGGCGTCATCCCCGCCATTTGCAGCATGGTCATTGCCATGTTCGTCCTCATTGCATCTTCAGGGTTGCATTACTCGTTGGCCTATCAACGCTGACAATATTCGGTTTGGCAAGCCCTTTCTCGAAATAATTCGCACAGGCACCACGTTGGCAGCCCGACCTGACCAAACAATTACGTGAGCTGTGACTTCCGATCTTTCAGGGTCGAGCCGGCAATCGGTGCAAGACAAACCTCCCCCGTCATCGGGGGTGGTGCCCCGAAGGGGGCGGAGGGGAAAGGCCGCAGACAGGATGCTTCGCACTCCGACGTCGGACTCGGAGACATCTCGGCTGTGGCTTTCCCCCTCCGACCCTACGCGCCGCCTCCCCCGATTACGGGGGACACACCCAGCACGCCCGGCGCGCACGACGATGGTGAGAAAATAGAAGCCGTAACCCGCCCCTATTTTCATAGGAGGATAGTGGCCAATCGCGAATGCCCTGCCTGTCGCCCGGGCGTGCGCCGTGCTCTGGCATGGCCTCGATCGACCTGACAAAATACGGCCGGTCAGGAGAGATACAGCCATGGCTTCCCGCAAACGACGCGTCCCCGGCGCGCCCAGGCCCACCGGCCTGCGTCAAGGCCTCGCCACCTATGGTGACGCGGGCTTTTCCCTGTTTCTGCGCAAGGCCTTCATCAAGGCCGGCGGATATTCGGACGACGCGCTCGATCGGCCGATCGTCGGGATCACCAACACCTTCAGCGACTACAACCCCTGCCACGGCAACGTGCCGGACCTGATCGAGGCGGTGAAGCGCGGCGTCATGCTCGCCGGCGCCTTGCCCATGGTCTTCCCGACGATCTCGATCCACGAAAGCTTTTCGCACCCGACCAGCATGTTCCTGCGCAACCTCATGTCGATCGACACCGAGGAGATGATTCGCGCCCAGCCGATGGACTCGGTCGTGCTGATCGGCGGCTGCGACAAGACCTTGCCGGCACAGCTCATGGCGGCCGCCAGTGCCGACCGGCCGGCGGTCGTGCTGCCGGTGGGCCCGATGCTGGTCGGTCATTTCAAGGGCGAGGTCTTGGGCGCCTGCACCGACTGTCGCCGCTTGTGGGGCCAGTATCGCGCCGGTACCTTCTCCGAGTCCGACATCGAGCAGGTGAGCGAGCGCCTGGCGCCGACCAAGGGTACGTGCATGGTTATGGGCACGGCCAGCACCATGGGCTGCATCGTCGAGGCGCTCGGCATGGGCCTGCCGGGCAGCGGCTCGATTCCCGCCACCCATTCCGACCGGCTGCGGGTCGCCGAGGCGACCGGACGGTTGGCCGCCGAGATGGCCAAGAAGCAGGGGCCGAAGCCCAGCGAGATCATGACCGCTGCCGCCTTCCGCAACGCTCTCACCGTGCTGCAGGCGATCGGCGGCTCGACCAACGGGCTGGTCCATCTCACCGCCGTGGCGCGCCGCCTCGGCGTCGAGATCGCGCTGGAAGAGTTCGACGAGATCGGACGAAACGTTCCCGTCCTGGTCGACCTCAAGCCGTCGGGCGACCACTACATGGAGCATTTCCATTGGGCCGGCGGCAACTCCCGGCTGATGCGCGAGATCCGCAGCCAACTCGACGAAAAATGCCGGACCGTCTCCGGGCGCACCCTGAAGCAGGTGATCGACGCCGCCGAGATGGTGCCCGGCCAGACCGTCATCCGCACGCCCAGGAATCCCATCAAGCCACAAGGCGGCATGGCGGTGTTGCGCGGCAACCTTGCGCCGCGCGGCGCGGTGATCAAGCACGCTGCCGCCTCGCCCAACCTGCTGAGCCACACCGGACGCGCCGTGGTCTTCGACTCGCTGGAGGACCTCGCCGCCCGCGGCGACGATCCGGCACTCGACGTGGCAGCGGACGACATCCTGGTGTTGCGTAACGCCGGGCCGAAGGGGGCGCCGGGTATGCCCGAAGCGGGCTCGTTTCCCATCCCCATGAAGCTCGCGCGCGCCGGCGTGAAGGACATGATCCGCATCTCCGATGCGCGCATGAGCGGCACCGCGTTCGGCACGATCGTGCTGCACGTGGCGCCGGAAGCTGCGGTCGGCGGTCCGCTCGCCCTCGTGCAGACGGGCGATCGCATCACGCTCGACGTGCCCAAGCGCCGTCTGGAGCTGCTGGTCAGCGCCAAGGAGCTAGCCCAGCGGCGCAAGGCCTGGAAGCCGCCCGCGCCACACGCCGGCAGCGATCGCGGCTACACCGGCCTGTTCCACAGGGAGGTGCTGCAGGCCGACCAGGGCGTCGACTTCGACTTCCTCGGTCCGGCCAAGCCGTGAGCGAGGCAAGCCTTCCGGACATCTCGGTCGTCGTCACCTGCTACAATTGCCGCGACTACGTCGCCGACGCCATTCGCTCGGTGGCGAATCAGACGCTGCGCGGCTTCCAGTGCGTGATCGTCGACGACGCGTCGACCGACGACTCGGCGGAGGTCGTGCAGCGGACGCTCGACGAACTCGCCGATTCCCGGTTCTCCCTCATCCGCCTCGACAAGAATGTCGGGCAGTCCGGGGCGACGCGGCGTGGGCTGGCCGCGACCAGCGGCACCTTCGTCTGCTTCCTCGATTCGGACGATCTCTGGAATGCCGATTTCCTCGAACGCCACCTCGCCGCGCATCTCAACGAGACGTACGCGGTGGGCTTCACCGCCTGCAACGCCCGGCTGATCGACGGCCGCGGCAAGCTGATCGCCGGCTGCGTCTACTGGTTCGGCCGCGAGCGCGCCAGCGCCGACCGCGATCGCGCCTTCGCGGCCATCGACCCGGCGCGGGTGCCCAAAGTCGATCCGGCGGCCGGCACCGTACGCTGGCAATCGCAGACGCCGTACCGGCTGTACACCAGCCGCGTCGTGCACTGGGTCTGGGTCAGCACCTCGTCGATGATGTTCCGCCGCTCGCTGATCGACCTGGTGTTCCCCGAGGACGACGAAACCTACCGCCTGCACATGGACTTCTACGTCGTGGTCATGGCGCAGATGGTGGCGGGCTCGCTGCTGATCGACGACGCGCTCTACGCCTATCGCCTGCACGGCCGCAACGGCGCCGCCGACAATCCGGTCCTGGGCGGACGGCTGCACCTGTCGAGCCGCAACTGGGGCAACACCTATGCCGTGATGCTCGACCGCATGCTGGCCACCATGCTGCGCGAGCGTGACCGTTTCGTCGGCGCTCTGGGCGAGCGGCAGTATCGCCGCATGCTGTTGCGCATGCGGGCAGCGCGCGCCGCCTGGCCGATCTCCTGGCTCCTGGTGGCCCGCAGCTGGCTGGTATGACAGCGGCTGTGCAACGGACCGGGGCGATCCGGGCCCTCACCTTGCCTGCGAGAACCCGTCGCGTTATTGTCATCCAAGGGGAGACAGGACGCAGTTGGAGGTACTTCGGCGGCTTGGCGTACTGGTCATGGCGGCGGCACTTTTTGCCGTCGGCCAGCCTGCGATCGCCCAACAGACGCCGGCGGCCGGCAGCGAGCGCGGCCGCGAGTACGACGCCGCCTTCCAGGCCATGATGCAGCAGCCGGCGAACCTGGACGTCCTGTTCAAGTTCGCCACGGTGGCGGCACAGGTCGGCGACATGGAAGGCGCGATCTCGGCGCTGGAGCGCATGCTGCTGATCAACCCCGACCTGCCGCGCGTGCGCCTCGAGCTCGGCGTCCTGTATTTCCGCCTGGGCTCCTACGAGATCGCCAACACCTACCTCGAGACCGCCCTCGCCTCGCCCGCGGTGCCACCCGACGTGCGGGCGCGCGCCGAGCAGTTCATGGCCGAGGTCCGCAAGCGCCAGAGCCCGTCGCGCTTCTTCGGCGAGATCTTCGGCGGCGTGCGCTACCAGTCCAACGCCAATCTCGGTCCGCCGACCTCGAGCGTGCGGCTGTTCGGCCAGACCGCGAACCTCAACCAGTCGTCGATCGGCACCGCCGACTGGGGCGTCATCACCTCGGGCTTCATCCGGCACGTCTACGACCTCGGGACGCAGGATCGCGCCGCGCTGGAGACGCAGCTGACCGGCTACGTCAACCGCCAGTTCCAGATCTCGGCGGCCAACGTGTCGATCATCGACCTGACTTCGGGGCCGCGCTTCCAGGTCCTTCAGGGAATCGCCGAGGACGTCAGCGTCAAGCCCTTCTTCACCGGCGGCTACATCTGGGTCAACGACACGCCGTTCTACGGCGCCTTCGGCGCCGGCCTCGAGGTCGGCACCCTGATCACCGACCGGCTGCGCAACACGTCGAATTTCGTGTGGCGGCGGCAGATGCATCCCGACACCTGGTACGTGCCGACCAACAACCAGTTCACCGGCTGGGAGTATTCCGGAAACACGACCTTCCAGTACCAGATCAACGAAGCCCTCTCCCTGTTCACCAACGGCAACGCCCAGCGCTTCCAGACCGACAATGCGCCGTGGCAAAGCTACCAGCTCTACGGGGTCGGCGGCGGCATGAGCTTCCGGTTCCCCGACCCCCTGTTCAAGAGTGAGCTGGCGTGGAGCATCGGCGTCTCGGTCAACCTGCAATGGTGGGCCTACGATCAGCCCGACATCGTCATCGACCCGTCGGTCAACCGCCTGCAAAACGACACAATCCTCAACATAACGTTGGCCATACCATTCGACGAGCGGACGACCTTCACGCTGTCAGCCGGGCGGTTCGTCAGGGGGGCAAGCCTGCCCAACTACGAGTTCGTGAACAACAGCGTGCTCATGGGTGTGGGTTGGCGCTTCTGAGGATCTGAGGAGGTCCAATGGCGAAAACGGCGTCTGGCGGCTCCCGCAGGGTGCGCGCCGCCCTGCTCGGCCCCCTGCTCGGCGTGACCGCGATCTCCACCCTGGGGCTTTCGCTTGGCCTCGGCGAAGCCTACGCGAAGGTCGGCGTCACCTCGGCCACCGACGGCGATCCGCTCGGCAAGCCGCCGCAGCAGAACGAGCGCATCCTGCGCATCGGCATCGACGTCCAGGCCAACGAACTGATCACCACCCGGGCGAACGATCGCGCCCATCTGGTGTTCCTCGACGGAACCTCGCTGACCGTCGGGCCCAACGCCCAGCTCACCATCGACAGGTTCGTGTTCGATCCGGCGAGCAGCACCGGCGAGCTCGCCGTCAACGCGACGCGCGGCGTGTTCCGTCTTGTCGGCGGCAAGATCAGTAAGGCCAAGCCGATCACGGTGACCACGCCGTCGAGCACCATCGGCATTCGCGGCGGCATCATGCTGGGCGAAGTGCAGCCGACAAGCACCAAGGCGACCTTCGTCTTCGGCACCAGGATGACGGTGACGGCCAACGGCAGCACACAGACCGTCCTGCGTCCCGGTTTTCAGATCATAACCTCCCTGGGAGGGACGCCGGGCCAGCCGACCAAGGCCAACGCGGCGAGCTACTCCAGCCAGCTGACACAGCTCGAGGGCAACGTTGGCCAGGGCCCCGGCGGCGGCCCGGGCTCGGGTCCCCCACCCTATGGCGGCGTGAATCCCGACCAGATTGCCCAGACCTCGGGCTTCGCTAGCCAGAACTCCGGCAAGCCGGGCGGCACCTATGCCCAGCCACCGGTCACGAACAATTTCGGCACGGGACCAGGACCGACCAACCGCAACCCCAACAACACGATCTCGACCGCGCTGGCGAACGCCAACACCGATCAGCAGTTCACCCAGGGCTTGCAACAGGCGGGGACGCTGCAGCAATCGGGCAGCGGCCCGCAGATCCCCAACCCGCCCGGCCCGGTGACCACGGTCATCGTGACCCGCGGGAAGTTCGCGCAGGAACCCCGGTTCACCAACTTCAACAACAGCACGCTCGGCGTCACCCCGGTCGCCCAGAACAATGTCCTGTTGCAGCCGACCGGCACGCGGACGAACGGCACGGCGACCTTCAACCTGGCGGACAACCGGTCGTTTTCCGTTCCCTGGCAGCCCAGCGAAGCGCCCTACGCCATCAGTTTCACCCATCCGGACCTGGGCCTCTTGAACGGCACCGGCTTCGTCAGCCAGACGGGCGATTTCTTCGCCTTCGTCTTCACCGACGCTGCCGGCACCCGGATGGGCTTTGTCGGCGGGACGCCGACCACCATGGCGCAGTTCCCGACTCAGGGGTTTGCGACCCACGTCCTCTCGTCGCTCGAATCCAACGGCCGCCTGCCGTTCTCGAACCTGGCAGTCGGCAACGATCCGGCCTTGCGGGGGGCCGCCTCGGTGTCGCCGCTCTACTCGGCCTATTCCACCCAGACGACCGGCGCCATCGGCTCGCCCGCTCCAGGCCCCCAGCGCGCCATGTCGATGCAATCGACGGTATCGATCGCCGGCCAGGGCGCCAGCCAGAAATCCTACATGGGCGTGTTCATCGGCGACTACTTCCGCGACTACAACAACAACACCGCCTTCAACTCGGGCACGTTCCAGAGCACCTATCGGATGGACGGCAGCCAGCCGATCGGCCGCCAGGTCTCGAGCGAGTCGACCTTCGACACCGGTGGCGGCAACTCGATCTATGGCAACAACGCCCAGACGATGGTGTTCACCAACGACGGCGCCCGCTCCAACATCGAGACCAGCCAGGGTCTCATCTCCAAGGGCACCACGTCGCGCACGCCGCAGGCCTCCTTCGACCAGCCCTACACCAACCTGAACGGCACGCCGTACATCGTCGACACGGTGGCGACCCGGACGCCGACGGCGGGTTCGGTCGGCCAGACCCGGACCGACCGCCAGCTGACCGGCTTCGTCGGCGGCATCGCCGAAGGCATGAGTCCCAACGGCAACATCTCGAGCCGGCAGTTCGGCGGCGAGATCGCCCTGCAGACCAGCGCCACCAACAACCGGGCCGCGGCGACGATCACGATCAACCAGTGGGACGGCACGTCGACCTCGGCGACGTTCCAGCTCGGCGGCACCTCCGGCCAGACCTTCGCGACAAGCGCCTTCATCGACGATCGGACCTACGCCCTGCGCGACCGCTCGCCCGACCTGTTCGCCACCCAGACGACCAGCGTCACGTCTCACGGCATCACCTCGAGCGGGACCGACGTTCAGTCCCGGACGGCGATGGTCAGCTACAATGCTGCGCCGACTCCCGAGTTCTTCGCCGCGCAGGGCGTGACGCCCTGCACCTGCGATTTCATGACCTGGGGCTGGTGGGGTGGCGACGTCCGCTACAATCCGGGCAGCTCGTATAATCCCAACGGCCGCGACCGGCTGAATCTGGCAACTTATGTTGCCGGCACCGTGACCCCGGTGGCCCAGCTCAACCAGATGACCGGCAGCGCGAGCTATACCGGGCACCTGGTCGGCAGTGTCCAGAACGGCGTCAACAGCTACCAGGCCGCCGGCAGCTACACCAACCAGTGGAACTTCGGGAGCCGCACGGGTATCGCGACGGTGAACTTCGACGGCGCGAGCTTCGGTGGCGGCATCACGCCCAACACGATCGGCAGCATCTCGAATTCGAACTTCCAGACCATCGCCCCCATGGCGGCGACCAATGGCGGCCTGGCCGCCGGCCGCAGCCTGAACCTGAACGGGTCGTTCACGTCGTCGGCCAGCACCGTGGCGGCGGGGCAGATGGGCAACTTCAGCATTACCGGCCCGAACTACCAGGCCGGCGGCTCCTTCGCCGCGCAGAAGTAGCGCCTCTTCCATTCTCCTCCCCAGCTTCGGCGAAGCTGGGCAGGTGTCCGCGTAATCGCGGACAGAGGGGTCATGATCTTCTTGGACCGCGGGCGTCTCGCCCGCTCATGATCATGGTGATGAAGACGACGAGCGGGCGAGACGCCCGCGGTCCGGAAGACTCATGATCCCTCCGTCGCCGTAAAACGGCGACACCTCCCCAGCGAAGCCGGGGAGGAGAAAATATGGCGCCTATGCTTCCAGGCGGCTGGTGATGAAGTCGGCGATCGCCGCGATGTCGTCGCGGCGGAACCAGGGCAGGTGCGCCTCGGCTGGCGGCTCGTCCGAGGCGATCGCCACGATGGCGGGATCGCTGGCCGCCATCGGCTCGCCCGGGCCGGCGCGCACCTCGATCTTGAGGTGGGATTCACGCTTATAACCTTCGATCAGCACGAGGTCGGCCGGCGATAGCCGCTCCAGCACCTGCGACAGCGCGGGCTCGCCCTGCTCGCACATGATGGCGTAGCGCAGGCCGCCGACCAGGGCCACCTCGGTCGCGCCGGCCGCCCGATGGCGGGCCGAGTCGGTGCCCGGCTGGTCGATATCGACGGCGTGATGCGCATGCTTGACCGTGTTCACGGTCCAGCCGCGCCGGACGAACTCGGCGACCAGCCGCTCGACGAGCGTCGTCTTCCCCGAATTCTTCCAGCCGGTGACGCCGAAGATTCGCCGGGCCGTCATGGTCGTTTTCAAGAGATCATTGCTGGGAGCGCGCCACTCCGATGGCGCTCTTCCTCGTTGATCACATATCCCATGAGCGCCATCGGAGTGGCGCGCTCCCAGCAATGATGACCCCGCCGGCTCATGGCACGATCAGGTCCGCATGGGCGTAGGCGGTCAGCCGGCCGCTGCGCACGAAAGCGACCAGGACGATGCCGGCCTCCTCGGCGATCTCGATGGCAAGCGACGTCGGCGCCGAGACCGCGGCGATCGCCGCCGCGCCGATCGCGGCCGCCTTGTGCACCATCTCGTAGGAGCAGCGGCTGGTCACCACCACGAAGCCGCCCGGCGCGACGGTGCCGGGCGTGGCGCTCTCCAGCCTCGCCAGCGCCCCGGCGAGCTTGTCGAGCGCATTGTGCCGACCGACATCCTCGCGCGCGGCAATCAGCGTGCCGTCGGCGGTCGCCCAGCCCGCGGCATGGGTCGCTCCATTCGAGCGGTTGATGTGCTGCCACTCCGGCAGAGCAGCCATCGCCCGTTCGATGGCGCGGCGCTGCACCGTGCCCCGCCACGCCACCTGCGTCACCGGACGCAGGGCCTCGGCGATGCTGTCGACCCCGCACAGGCCGCATCCGGTGCGTCCCGCCAGGGTCCGGCGCCGCTCCTGGAGCGCCGCCATGCGCTGGTTGGCGATCCTGAGATGGACCTCGATGCCGCGGCCGTCGGGCCTCGGGTCCTCCTCGTCGATCTCGATGTCGTAGATCTCCGACGGCCTCTCGACGATCCGCTCGGTGAGCGTGAAACCGCGGGCGAAGTCCTCGAGGTCGCACGGCGTCGCCATCATCACGGCATGGCTGATCCCGTTGTAGACCAGGGCCACCGCGACCTCCTCGGCCACAACCTCGTCGAGCAGCTCCTCGCCGGCGGCGGTGAGCCGGCGCGCGGCGCGATGGATGGAGCCACTGTCGGTTCCGGCAGGCCCCTGGCCGGCCGTCGCGCGGCCGCGATCGCTCATCGCGCCACCTCGTCGATGCGCAAGTGACGTCCGTCGCGGTCGAAGAACAGGCCGCGGTTGAGGGCCAGCGGGTCGGCCGCCACGTCGGCCTCGACGTCGCGCAGCCTGCGCGCCGCCATCGCGTCATCGAGCGGTCCGCCGGCGGTGTCGAGGCCGACGAAGAAGGCCACGCCGTCCCAGGGCGTGCGGGCGCTGTCGAGCAATCGGCGCATATCGTCCCAACCGAGGTCGTCCCCAACGAGATGGGCATAGCTCGACTTCACGGCAACGACCTCGTCCCCCTGGATGCGCACCAGCACGATGAACAGGGTGAACGGACCGGTATCGGCGAATTGCGCGGCGAGCCATTGCTCGAAATCGCCGGGGACCGTCGCGGTCATGGCAGCGCGGCCGGCGGGCTAGAATTCGACCAGCGGCGTCGGCGGCACGTAGCGCTCGAACACCTGCAGGAACGGCTGTCCGCGCTCGGCCTCGTACCATGTCTCGAAGGCACGGAAGGCGGCAAGCGGATCGGCGCGGGTTGCCGGCTCCTCCGCCGCGTCCGCCGGGACGGAGTGCGCCTGGGCGTGCAGCGCCTCGGCGATCGGCCGCAGCCGGTCGAGCAGCGGCCGGGCGCTTTCGGGCAGCTCGTCCAGGCCGTTCTCGACCCAGCCGATGTCGCGAAACAGCCCGGCCAGTTGCCGCTCGACCGCGAGCTCGCGATCCGGCTCTGTCGCGGCGATGCGGGCCATGTCGCCCAGGGCGCCAAGCCGGCGCCAGGCGAACGCCCTCGCCTGCTCGGCCTCGCGCAGTTCGGCCTCGACTGCCGCGCGCACGGCCTGCTCGCGGGCTTCCGCATCGGTGCAATCGGCCTGCAGGCGGGCGATCAGGGTGTCGGTGGCGGCGACCATGTCAGCGCACGTTGCCCGTCCGCCTGCCCGCGGGCAAGCGGCTCGGCCGCTAGCGGACGTAGCTCAGGTCGACCTCGCCGATACCGGCCGCGACATTGAGGCCGACGCTGCCCTCGACGCTCACCGGCTGCAGGGTGATCTGCCTGTTGGCGCCCACCAGCACGTGCGCGCCGGCGCCGACGCCGACGGTCGCCGCCGCCGTGCCTCCGGCATAAGTCCCGGCCAGCGATCCCGGCGCGATGCTGCCGGGCGCGAACACCAGCCACACGATCTGAGCCTCCCTGGTGAAGCCGATATCGACCCCGAACTTCTTGATCTTGCCGACGTAGCGCTCGGCGATGCCGTCGGTGCGGGCGAACAGGCAGCTCAGGTCCTTGGAGGACCCGAAGACGAAGCCGACGCCGCCGCCGACGTTGCAGGTGAGCGTGCCCACATTGGCACCCGTCCGTCCTGCCGCCTGAGGCGCGCCGGGGGCTGCAGGCCCCTGCGAGGACGCCGGTCCGGCGTAGCCGGCCAGCAGGGCCACAGCGCCGGCGGCCGCCAGGACAAGTCGCAGCATCGACAATCTCCTTTGCTCGTTTCGAGGGGCGCAACGCCGGGACCATCGACCCGGATGCGTCGGCTGGCGAGCCACAGGCCCTGAGCCCGCGGTCGGCCTGTGGGCTACTTTGTCGGAATCGGTAAGGTAACCGTAAGGCGAGGCGCCGAAAGTCATAAGGGTGCGAGATGCCTTTGCGGAAGGTGTTCCAACGGATCTTTGGCCGCCCCTCCTCCCTGAAGCACACCTGAGGCGGTCGCGACGGCGCGGGATTTCGATCCCGCGCCGTTTGCGTTGCCGGCGTCCAGGCGTACGGTCGCTGCCCTGCGCCTGGCCGCCATAGGCGCTAACATTGCCGAAAGAAAGCGTCATGCGCTGGGAGCGCGCCACTCCGATGGCGCTCTTCTTGCTGACTACGCATCCAATAAGCGCCATCGGAGCGGCGCGCTCCCGGCAATGAGACGAGTCCGATCGGAAAAGATAGCGCCTATGGGCTAGCCGCCAACCTGGCCGCGCGCCCGCAGCACATAGCCCATGGCGCGGAACTCCGAATCCTTGCGAATCGCCGCCGACACCTTGGGGTCGCCGTCCCGGTTGGACACCTCGATCAGCCGCTCGGTCTCCGCCGCACAGGCCAGGGCGGCCGCCTGGGCAATGGTCCGGGTGTCCGAACCGCTGATGTCGTTGGCCGCGGCATGCCTCGCCAGGCACTGGTCACGCGCCTCGTACGAGGTGTCGATCCTGGTCTGGAGCCGGCCGTCGCTCGAGGTGTGGTAGGCGCCCGCACAGGCGCTCGACAGCAGCAGGAGGGGCAGGACGGCGGCAGGTCTCATTGCGGTCTCGACGGCTCGGGCGGCGGGATGCGGGGTCAGGCTGACCCCGTGTTGGTACATTGTCTCGACGCTGCAGTCAGCCCGCGTCGTGCAGCAAAAAGTTCACGGGCAAGCTTGACGCCGCCCGGCCTGCCGTGGCGTTAGTAGCCGCCAGAGGCGGAAGGTGCTGCCTCCGCTCTCCAGGATCCAGGTCTGAATGCGCTTCCTCTTCGTCTGCCTCGTCCTGCTCCTGCCGGGCTGCGAGCAAAGTTTCTTCATGGTGGGCGACAAGGGGCGCGAAGCATCCATCGCCAGGCTGTCGGAGGCACGGGACGACTGTCTTTCCCGCAATGCCTCTGCCGACATCATCCCTTCCACCGACCCCGCAACCATCGCGCGCGCCGTCGCGCTCGCCTGCAGCGAGGAAACCGATCGGCTGGTGACCGCGATCAACCGCGACGGCGACACCAAGGTCACCTTGGCGATCCGGCAGAACTCCGAGTTCCGCGCCATGGGTTACGTGCTGCGCGCCAGAGGCCAGGTCATCTTCTGATACGGGCTGCCCGAGCCCCGGCGACACAAGACCGCCGACCGCGGCGACAACCCCTACACCGACATCTTCAGACGGCGGGCGGGGCGTAATAGGGCGGGCACCATTGGCGCCGGACGCCTGAATTCGGCTTCGTCGCCCCATGGCGCACCGCGACCACACGACCTCGGCCAGTCCCATCCAGGCCTCCGTCCATGCACCGAGGCCGAGGGTGCAAAATAGAACGGCAGGGGACCGAAATCCCCCGCCGCTCGATTTTACTCGCCGGACCCTCAAGGGTCCCGCCCTTCTCCGTCAGGTGAAGTTGGTGGTGACCAGCGTGTTGACACCGACAGTGTTCAGAACGCCGATCAGGTCCATGTTGGCGGTGCTGAACGTATCTGCGTCCTTCACCTGCACAGCCATGACGTAGGCACCACCGTCGGTGTTGTACACCGTCATGGTGAGGAGTTGCTCGTCGGCGACCGTACCCGCGCCAAGCGCAGCGTCGAGAGCCGCCCGGGCCTCGACCGCGGACCAAGTGCCGTCCATCAACGCCAGGTTCGAGTTGTAGACAACCGTGGTCGTGGCCGCCGCGATATTCTGGTCTACGGCCGCTGTCACCACGGCGCCACCGCTCGAGATCGAAGCGCCGTTCAGCTGAACCTGGACGACGTCGCCGCCCACGCCCGAGGCGAAGTTCACCAGGGTGGTGCGAACGTCTTGGCTGTTGAGGGCCGCGCCTGACCCATCGTTCAGGACGATGAAGTCGGTGCCGCCGCCGGACAGGTTGACCTCGACCTGGTCAGCCGGAGCCGTGCTGGTATTGTTGACGCGGAAGAAGTCGTTGGCGTTGCTCGATAGTACGTAGTTCTCGATCCGGTCGGTATCAGTGTAGGCGGTCGTGACGTTGTTGGTCGTGCTGCTCAGCGTAACCGCTTCATCACCGAGCCCCTCAACCGAGTGACCAGCGGTCGCAGTGCCGTTTGTTCCCACGAACTGATCCCAGGTGGCCCCGCTCATCTTGGCCGCGGCATTGCTGACGAGGAGGAGATTCTCGAAGCCCGAGACCGTCGAGCCGCTGATGTCCGCAGCGTCGAACAGATTCAACGAATCACTCGTCCCGCCACCGCCATTCAGGGTGCCGGAAATGTTGCCGGCCGTCTGCACCTGGATGAAGTCATTCTCGAGGCCGGCATCGAGGGCTATGCCGGTGTGAACGCCGCCAAATATCACCGAGTCAGCGTTGCCACCACCACCGACCAAGGTGATCGAGTGGTTGGTGCCGCCGGAGGCGTCGATCACGACATACCCGGCGCCGCCGTTCGCCAGCAGCGTGACGCCGGTCAACCCGCCATCTATCGTGGCCTGATTGGCCACGTTCCCACTGCGCTGGTCGGTCACCGACTGGCCGTCCCCGGTGATCGTGTAGACGCTCTGCAAGCCGTCGAGCAGGGTCCAGTTCTCGATGCCCGCGAACAGGTCTCTGCTTCCCAGGATCCCGCCGCCGGCCGTGACCACGGTAACGGCGTTCGTCCCGAGCGCCTGTGAGTTGGTGGTGAACTGGTTGTACTGCGTCCCGGTCATCTTGACCGAGGCGTTGTTGGCCAGCAGCAGGTCCTCGAAGCTCGTGACCGTCGCCCCCGTGAGATCGTCGTTGTTGGTTAGCGACAGCTTGTCGAAGTCCGCACCGCCGTTCAGCGTGCCGGTGAGCGCCCCGCCGACCAACGAGGTGACGATGTCGTTGCCTTCGTTCGTGAAGACCGAGGTCGAGCCGACATTGAAGGTGACGTTATCGATGCCGGCGTTGGCACCCGTGCCGCCATTGTAGGTCTGGTTTGCACCGACGCTGCCCATCGTGAAGATGGTGCTGCCGGTGGCCGCGTAGAGGACGTTCGAGCTGTTGACGCCGAACACATTGGCGGTCGACCCTGCGTTGAGGAAGAAGCGATCGAAGCCAGCCGTCTTGGCGGCGAGATCCAACCCGGCCGCATCGGTATTGATGTGCAGAATCTCGAAGGGTGCACTACCGGCGTCGATCAGGATCGCCTCCGCAATCTGGCCCGCCGTGGCGCGGAAGATATCGTTCCGGGTGCTGCCGGTGATCGTTCCGGTCTGGGCATCGGTCAGGGTGAAGTCGAACCCTCCGCCGTTGCTGGCAAAGGTGTAGTTCTCAAAGCCCGACAGGCCGGTCAGGACGCCGCCCAGATTGTCGTTCACGGTGTAGGTGTTGTTGGTGCCCGGCGCGTCGATGACGCCGGTGAAGCCGTTGTGCGCGAACGTGTTCGACGTCACCGTGCCGTTGTTCACCGTCAGGGTCAGGTTCTCGAACTGGCCGCTGCCCGCAGCCAGGGTCGTGTTGGCGCCCTGCAGGATCAGGGTGTCGCCGGTCGGCGTGTTGCTGCCGCCCAGCAGGACGCCCGACACACCGCCGAACGGGTTGATCACCGTGTCGTTGTCGTTCCGGCCGGTGACGCTCTGGCCGATGATGCCAACCGTGAAGAAGTTGGGGCCCTTGCCGTCCTGGCCGAGGATGTACTGCTCGATGCCGATGTCACCGGTGGCGGTGCCGTTGGTCGTGAAGGTGATGGTCTGCGTGCCGGTCGTGCTGCCGAACGGCTTGGTGAAGTCGTTATGCTGGACCAGCGTCATGCTGACGTCGACCGCGGTATTGCTGAAGCTCACCGTCTTCGGCCCCATAACGGCACCGCCGTTCACGCCGGAGACGTCGGTGACGTCGCCATCGAACTGCACCGTGTCACCGACGCCGCCACCGACCAAATTGCCGGTGAAGGTGCCGGCACCATAGTGGATGACGTCGTTGCCGCCCGAGCCGATGTCGACGTTCTGCTTGCCGTCGATCAAACCAATGTTGTCCTTCGCCACCGTGAAGGTATCGTCGCCGGACGCCAGCTTGTAGTTCTCGATCCCGGCGTCACCGGTGGCCACACCGGACGTCGTGAGGATGACGGTCTGCGTCGAGCCGGAGGTGAGGCTGAACGGCTGCGTGAAGCCGTTGTACTGCGCCATCGTCATCGTGGCGGCGATGGCAGATAGGTTGAACAGGACAAATGTCGCCCCCGTTGCCGCGCCGCCATTGACGCCGGAAATGTCCATGACACCGTTGGCGAACACCACCCTGTCGCCGGCACCCATGCCGACCACATTTCCGGAATATTTGCCGGTGTAGTAGGCAATGAGATCGTTGCCGCCCGAGCTGAAGTCGGTGTTCTGCGCGCCGCCGACGAGCTGGTTGTTGTCGGCGGCCACAATGAATTGATCGTCAGCGGTCGAAAACACGTAGTTCTCGATCCCGACGTCACCTGTGGGAAGGGTTAGTCCCACGGAGAACGTGATGGTCTGGACATTGGCCGTGTTGAGGAACGGTTGCGTGAAGAACTGGTACTGATTGAGGAAGTTCACCGTAACCGACACGTTGGCGTTGCTGAAATCGACGTTTCCGATGGGTCCCAGGCCAACCGCGCCCGAGATATCGGCATTGCCGACGAACTTGATCGTGTCGTTGAAGCTGTCGCCGGTGTAGGTGCCCGAGAATGTTCCGGTGTCGAACACCAGGGTGTCGTCGCCGCCCGAGGCGACGTTGATGTTCTGCTTGAAGGCGCCGTTGTCCTTGGCGACCGTGAAGGTGTCGTTGCCGTTGGCCAGATTGTACTGCTCGATCCCGGCGTCGCCGGTGGCGACGCCCGAGTCCACCAGGGTGATCTGCTGTGTGAGCAGGGTCTGCTGGAACGGCTGGGTGAAGCCGTTGTGCTGCGCCAGCGTCATGATGACAAACTGGTTGGCGTCGCTGAAGTTGGCGAACTTGGCGCCGGTCGCCAGACCACCGCCGACACCGGAGATGTTGGCGCCGCCTCCGAAGAACTGCACCACGTCGGGATCGGCGGTGCTGAGTCCGGTCAGGTTACCGGAGAAGATCACGGAGTTGCCGAAGCGGATCGTGTCGACAGCCCCCGCCGCCGTGACGGCGACATTCTGCTTGAGGCCGACCAGCCCGACGCTGTCCGGCGCAACCGTGAAGGTATGTCCGTTGCTAGCGCCGCCGATCAGGACGTAGTTCTCGATCCCGGCGTCGCCGGTGGCAGTGCCGCCGGTCGTCAGGGTGATGGTCTGGGTGTTGCCCGTGGCGAGGAAGGGCTTGTCGAAATCCTCGTGCTGAACCGTCGTCATCGTGACGCTGACGATATGATTGAGGAAGTTCAACGTGTTCGCGTTGAACGCGCCGCCACTATTGACGCCCGACACGTCGGCGTCGCCGTCGAGCAAGACGGTGTCGCCGCCGCCCTTGGTGAAGCCGTTGACGTTGCCGGTGAAGGTGCCGGTTCCGAAGAAGACGGCGTCGTTGCCGCCGTTCTGGAAGATGACGTTCTGGCTGCCACCGACCAGGTTGATGTTGTCCGGGGTGACCCGGAACGAGTCGTTACCGGAGCTCTGCAGGAAGTAGTTCTCGATCCCGACATCGCCCTGGGCGTTGGCGGTATCAGTGATGGTAATCGTCTGCGTGTCGCCAGTGTCCTCGAACGGCTTGTCGAAGCCGTTGTACTGGGCATTGGTCATCGTCACGCTGAGGTTCTGGTTGTTGAAGCTCACTTCCTGGAACGTGGTGGCCGCACCGCCGTTGATGCCGACGATGTTGGCGTTGGCCTGGAAGACGATCGTGTCGCCTTCCCCGCCACCCGTGAACGTGCCGGTGTAGTTGCCGGCGATGTTCAGGAAGGCCGTGTCGGCGCCGCCCGAGGCGACGTTGATGCTCTGCCCCAGGGCGCCCAGGGTGAAGCTGTCATCGGCCGACGAGAACACCCAAACGCCGACGTCGGGATCGAGCACCGCACCGCCCGTCACCTGGTCGGAGAACGTGATGGTGGTGTTGCCGAAGTTCGCTCCGTCCGTCAGGAAGATGCCCGAGAAGCTCGCCTGGAACAGCGTGTACTGGGCGAACGTCATCGTCGTGTTCGAGCCGGCGACGTTGATCTGCAGCGCAACCTGGCCGCCGACCGCCGTGATGGTGCCGGGGCTGAGGTTGGCCGACGTGTTGTTGATCCTGATGATGTTCTGGCCGAACGCCACGCTCGGACCCGATCCACCGGCGAGATTCAGAGTCCAGGCGCCGGCGAGGAACTCCGGATCGATGATGACGTCCGCGAAGTCCGTGCCGTTGACCACGTTGAACTGCGTGCCTGCGTTGAAGCCGACCACGTTGGCCGGATTGACGAACGGGAACACCGCCGGGTCGAGAAGGTTCAGCGTCTCGACGTTCAGCACCACCGCGTTGGTCGTGCCGGCGGGGCCGACCTGGCCGAAGGCGTTGCCGAAGGTCAGCACCGCGTCGACGTTCAGCGTGTCATTGCCATTCAGGCCGTCGATCTGGAGCTGGCCCTTGAGGTCGAACTCGCTGGTATTGAACGTGTCGTTGAAGTTGGTTCCGATCACCGTACCCGGGCCGTGGAACGGTCCGAAGAAGGTGTCGAAACCCTGCGTCGTCATCGTGATGCCGTAGGTCAGCGCCGAGAAGTCGTAGTTCTCGATCGCCACCACGGTGGTCATGGCGCTGCCCTTGATGGCATCGATGCCGTCGCGGAACTTCGCCGTGTTGGTGCCCGGCCCGGTGATCTGCGGCCAGAAGCTGTTCCACTGGTTGATCGACAGCGTGCCGAAGCTGGCGGCCGCGATCTCGAGATGCTCGAAGCCTACCAGGATGCCATCGGCGACGTCGCCGTTGGCGAGCGTCAGCTTGTCGTTGTTGCCCGGACCGCCGCCGAACAGGAACTCGCCCGGCAGCAGGGTGCCGGAGAAGGTGACGTTGCTCGCCGGATTCAGGATCCCGTTGATGTAGTTGGTCACCTGCGCGCCGGTGAACAGGCCGAGCAGGTTGCCGAAGTTGAACGAGCCGGCGTTGAAGCCGTGGCTGCCGAAGTCGACGAACACCCGGATGTCGAGCTGGTTCAGCAGGCCGTTGTTGTCGGCGTCGACCCACAGCACCTTCTGGTCGAGCTGGTAGACCGCCTGGGTCTGCAGCGCGCCGCCGCCGGCCAGCAACGCCAGGGCGTTGCCGTAGTTGGTGGCATCGCCGAGGAAGACCGGCACGTCGCCCAGCACCAGGGCCGTCGGGTTGATCAGGACGGTGTCGGTCGCCTTGTGGAAGTTCGTGACGTAGACGTCCTTGTCGTTGAACGTCGGGTCGAACGGACCACCGGGCGAGTCGGCCACGGAGTTGAGGTAGAACACCGTGCCGACGTTGTTGCCGGCGCCGCCGGCCACACCCGTCAGGACATCCTGCGCGCCGCCGGTGAAGTCGCCGCCGCCCCAGATGAAGTTGGTGCCGAAGCCCGGGATCGTGCCTTTGGCCGTGATCGTATCGGCCGCCAGACCGCCGAACAGGGTGTCGAAGGCCAGGCCGCCGGTGATGGTCTCGCGCAGCGTACTGCCGTTGGCGTAGACGATGGTGGGGCCCTGCACCGGGCTGAGGTCGACCGTTGTGACGCCGGTCCCCAGCGCCGGATCGCTGACCAGCCACACCGTCTGGCTGGCGGCGCCCCCCGTCTTGCCGAGGATGGTCTGCACGTTGTGCGTGCCGAAGCCGCCCAGCGCGAAGACGTTGGCTGTCGTGCCGTCGGCCGTAAGCTCCAGCGTGTTGCCGGCGTTCGGGTTGGCGAAGATGCCCGACTTGGTGATCAGCCCGGTGCCCGGGTTGATCGCGCTGGTCATCAGGCCGGTTTCGAAGGCAATGTTGAAGCCGCCCGTCGTCGTCGCCACCGTGATCGCGTTGCTGCCGACCGGCAGCGCCGCGACGATGATCGCGTCATGGCCGGAGTCGCCGCCGCCGGCGAACTGCGAAGCGATCTCGTAGCGCATGGGATTGTCGAAGCCCGTGCCCTCGAAGAACACGTTACTCGACCCCTTGCCGCGCGTGATGATCGTGTCGAGTCCCGAGCCGTCGGCGAAGAAGTTCAGCAGCAGGCTGTTGTTGAACAGGCCGTCGGCCATCTTGAGGATTTCGGTGTTGGTGATCTGGCCGAACAGCGAGTCGTTCTCGTTGATCGCGCCACCCACCAGCTCGAAGGTATCGCGGCCGTCACCGGCATCGACCTTCTGGGCCGAGTTCAGCGCCGGGAAGATACCGGCCTGGTTCCATGAGAACAAGTCGTTGCCGGCGCCGCTCATGATGTCGACGCGGCCGCCACCCGGCCCCTGGAAGAGGCCGATCTGGAATTCGTCGGCGCCGCCGCCGGTCTTGACGGTATGGAGATTGCCGAGCTGCGGGTTCAGCAGTACGACGTTGTCGCCGCTGTCGCCGGCCGTGCCGCCGCCCGGCACCTTGCCGCTGGTGATCGTCCAGTTGCCGAACACAGCTCCCATGGTATTGGCGCCGTTGCCCAGCGTGATCGTGCCGCCGACCGTGCTCTGGTAGACGATCATCAGCTCCATCAGGGCGTAATTCTGATCACCGCCGGTAATCGTGGTAAGCGTCCCTGCGCCGCCGTCCGCTTCGATGGCCCAGCGCACGAACGGGTCATCGTCGAACCGGTTGGCCGTGCCCGACAGGTTGAGGGTCGTCAGCCGGTTGAGGTTGTCGAGAGTCGTGAAAATATTGGCCTGTGCGCCCGCAGTACGGTTCATCTGCAGATTTGCCGTCGTGATCGGGTTCTGCTGGTTGGCCGCTGCCGAGTTAATCTCGAAGTCACGCAGCGTCAGCCTCGGGATGCCGCCCTGAGCGTTGACGTTATTGGCCGTGAAGTTGAGCGTGTTGTTGGCGGTCGGCAAGGCGAAGTCGAAGGCCATCACCTGGTCCTGCATGCTGCCGCCGGCCTTAACGGTCACGCCGTTGTCGAGCACGAAAGTGTCACCCGACACGGCGTCCTTGAAGGTCTGGCCGACGGGGCTAGGCTTGCCAATCAGCCGGACATTGATGTTGATGGTCTGCGCAAACCCGGTATTGATGCCGGTGAAGGTGCTGTTCTGGTTCAACAGGCCGAGATCGACCGTGTCGGTCGGCAGCACGCCACCCGTGCCGCCCTCTGGTGAGCCGAACCAGGCCGTATTGGCGCCCGACGCCAGGGTGATGATCTGCACGCCGGTCGCAAGACCGGTGCCGTTGTTGCTGAGAAAGCCGTTCACGTTGGTGATCGACGGGTCGATGATCAGCGTGTTGGTCGCGGTGCCCCCAATGAAGCGATCCTCCGTGTTGGGACCATTCAGCGCCTTGTGGAAGCCGGTCGTGCCGGCGCCCGAGAAGTCGAGCGTCGCGTTGCCGTTGCCGCCGACGATGACCGCCTGCCCGGTGCCCGTGCTGATCTTCTCGTTGATCACCCCGTTGACCCTGTCGACCTCGCCGATCCCCACGGCACCGTTGTTGGTCGTGATCGAGCCGGTCAGGCCGCCGTTGAAGCCCTGGTAGCTCTGTACGCTGCCAAGTCCGGTCGTGGTCATGCTGCTGTTCAGCAGGCCACCGTCCGCAAAGAAGGGCACACCCTTGACTTCGACGTTGCCGACAACTGTCATCGCCTGGTTGCTGACGTTGCCAACGTGGATGTTGAGCGCGAGGTTGCCGCCGACATTGACGACGCCGCCGACCTGCGTGGCGCCGGTGAAGCCGGCCGCCGGCGTATAGATGCCGTTCATGCCGCCAGGACCCGAGTTGATCTTCAGGCCGCCGACCGCCGTGATCGCCGGGAACGTGCCCGGGTCGCCGACGTCGAAGAACAAGCCAGTGAAGAAGGACAGGTCGAGGACATTGGTAGAGGAGGAAGCGCCAGCACCCGTGAAGGCGAGCGCAGTTTGGCCCGATCCCGACGTGCCGGCTACGAAGTTGGTCGAGCCCAGCATCGTGACGTTGGTGAGCGCAGTCGCCGCGAACGGGCCGGTCGCGCCGTTGACCGTGATCAGGCCGTTGGTGCCCGGCCCGCTCGAGGTGATCGTCACCTTGTCGACATTGACCCAGAAGCGCGAGTTCGCCAGCCCGGTGATCGGGCTCACCGTCGGGTCGAGCAGCAGGTTCTGCTCCGACGGCTTGCCCGGGTTGTTCTGATACTGCATCGCGAAGTCGACGGTGCCGCCGAAGATGTCCGATGGATTGACGAGCTCGGCGTCGGCCTTCTGCGTCAGGTTGAGCAGCACCAGATCGCCGCTGGCGTTGCTGTTCACGACCTTGGTCATGCCGAACACGCTCGACATGTCGACCGTCGTGCCGCCGGCTTGGCCGGGGTTGATGAGGAAGGTCTGGATGCCGTTGGTGTTGAACGCGTTGATCAGCTGCGGGAACAGGCCCGTCGTCTGCAGCGTCAGCACGTTGTCCGGCCCGCCGCCGCCTTCCAGCTTGTCGTTCTGCCCGAGCGTGCTCGACGAGGTGAAGATGTTCGAGTTCGCCACCGCGAAGAACGTGTTGCCGCCCGCCGGGTTGCCGGTGAAGTTGTCCGTTCCCGTCGTCAGGATGAACGTGATCGGCGCCGTCTCCTCGATCTGCGCCGTGCCGGTCGCGGTCGGCACCTGGTCGATCGTCAGGGTCAGGCCCTTGGTCAGCCCGCTGTCGTCGTTCGAGATGGTGTTCACCACCACCGTCGCGGAGTTGTTGTTGATCGTCACCGTGCCGTGGATCTGCGACGTCGGCACCACGTTGCCGAGCGCGTCACCCGACAGCGTGTAGGTGTAGGTCGTGCCGTTCGGGATGTTGACCCCGGTGATCGTGAAGGTCACCTGCTGGCCTTCCTCCACCGGCAGCGCCGGCGGCGTCACCGTCAGCGTCGACTCGTGGATGGTAACCGTCGGCGAATCGACGTTCGTGCCGCCGCTGTTGAGGCGGAACGTCAGATTCTGCGTCAGCGGGCCGTTGATGATCGAGAAGTCCGTCCCGACCGTCACCACCGCGCTGTTGTTGGCGTCGAGCGTCACCGTGCCCGACAGCACCCCGCCGGTCACCTGGTTGGTGCCCGTGCCGATCAGCGTCCACGACTGCACCGTCCCGGCCAGCGCGCCTGCCGGCACGCCGAACGTGTTGATCGTGAAGGTCAGGCTCTGGCCCTGGATGATGTCGGCGCTCGCCGGGCTCACCGTCACGGTCTGGAACGCCGTGTCCTGGATGTTGACCACGATCGGCGCGTTGTTGCCGACCGTGATGGTGATCGGATCGGTTCCCAGCGGGTCGAGATCCGCCAGCGTGTGCACCGTCACCGACGCATGGCCGTTGGCGTCCAGCGTCACCTGGCCGGTGCGCTCCGCCGCCGGGATATGGTCGACGCCCGCACCCGTGATGGTGTAGCTCTCGATCCGGCCCGCCACCGAGCCCGCCGCCACGCCCGACGTCGTCACCTCGAAGGTGAAGGCGTTGCCTTCGTCGACGCTCGACGGCGCCGACGTCACCTGCGTGCCCTGGGTGACACCGACCGTCGCCGTCGCCGTCGGCACCGCCCCGCTCAGCAGCGTGAACACCAGGTTCTTCAGCGCGCCGTCATTCAGCTCGACGACCTTGGTGTGCACGGTCACTGTCGCCGTGCCGTCCTGGTCGAGCGTCACCGTGCCCGACAGCGGGCCGTCGATCTCGGCTGCCGCCGGGCCGGTCAGAGTCCAGTTCTCGACCTGGCCCGTCACCGCGCTGCCGGCCACACCCGACGTGGTGATCGTGAAGATCAGCGAGCCGCCCTCGGCGATCGTGCCGACGTTCGGCGTCACATCCTGCACCGCCGTCTCGTTGATCACGACGTCGACCGGCGCGTCGTTGCCCACCGTGATCGTCACCGACGTCGTGCCGGTGTCCGGCAGCGTCGCCAGCGTGTCCACCGTCACCGTGGCGCTGCCGTTGTTGTCCAGCGTCACCGTGCCCGAGCGCTCTGCCACCGGGATGTGCGCCAGGCCGGGGCCCGTGATCGTGTAGGTCTGCACCAGCCCGTTGGCCGAGCCCGGCGCGATGCCCGACGTCGTCACCGTGAAGCTGAACGAGTTGCCCTCGTTCACCGGACCCGTCTGGGTCACCACCTGCGTGCCCTCGGTCAGCGCCACGTTGGTCGAGATCGGCCCGACCGTGACCTTGATCGTCTCGTTCGCCGTGTTGAGCTGCGCCGCCGTCACCACGGTCTCGATATTGATCACCGCCGTGCTGTCGGTGCCGAGCTTCACCGTGCCCGACAGCGCGCCGCCCTTGACCACCGTCGAATCGATGCCGGTGATGGTGTACTGGAAGTCCTTGTTGGCCTGCGACGGGTCGGCCTTCAGCGTCACCGCCACCGTGCCACCCGACAGGATCGTCGTCAGGTTCGGCGACAGCTGGATGTTCGCCGGGTTGGTCAGCTCCTGGGTGATGATGCCGTCGATCTGCAGCTCCGCCGCCACCACCGTCGCCGGGTCGAAGGTCACCGGCGTCACGACATCGCGCGCGCCCTGAATGTTGTCGATGCCGATCCAGGTCAGGTTGTTGTCGACGAACTTCTGGGCGTAGTCGACTGCGATGTGCGTCTTGTTCTCGACCGTCGTCTTGTCCGTGCCCTGGGCGCCCGAGATGATGTTCAGCACCATCTGGCCCGGCGGCGTGCCCTGCACCGTGAGCTGGTTGACCCAATAGGCAAGACCCGCCGCGTCAGGCCCGCGGTTGAACAGGTCCTGGTAGATCGCCGTCACGAACGCCGCCGGGTCGCCGACCTCGGGCGCCGCCAGGTAGGAGTACAGCGCCGTCGCCTCGGGCTGCACCGCGAACGAGTTCGCGATCGCCTGGATCGACATGCCGGCATCGAGCTGGGTGATCCAGTAGTTCAGGCCATCCGGGTCGGCCGCCCTGCCGAAGTACCCAACATAGAGCTGACCAATCATCTCGGCAGGCGT
>NZ_JBFWZI010000080.1:0-23238 GCF_050185545.1 Reyranella sp.
CTCGACGCGACGGATCTCGCCGACTCCGGGCAGGAACACCAGCGCGCTGCCGGGCTGCTCAGCCAGCGCGCGACGGACGGTCGATGCCACGACATCCTCGATGCGCCCGGTCGGATCGCGGTCGAGGTAGATCGTGTCGACCGGGAACATGCGGCCCGCGCTCTCGACCACCGGCGCTCCGCCCAGCCGCTCCGCCACGGGGCCGGGATCGAGGGTCGCCGACATGGCGATGACGCGCAGGTCCTCGCGCAGCGCCGCCTGCGCCTCGCACACCAGGGCGAAGGAGAGGTCGGTCTCGAGGCCGCGCTCGTGCAGCTCGTCGAAGATCACGCAGCCGATGCCGTCGAGCGACGGGTCGTCCTGCAGCATCCGCAGGAACAGGCCGTCGGTCACGACCTCGATGCGCGTGCGCGGACCGACCCTTGTGTCGAGCCGTACGCGGTAGCCGACGGTCTCCCCGACCTGCTCGCCCAACGTCGCCGCCATGCGCCGCGCGGCGGCCCGCGCCGCCAGCCGCCGCGGCTCCTGCATGACGATCTTGCTGTTGCCAAGCCAGGGCGTATCGAGCAGCGCCAGCGGCACGCGCGTGGTCTTGCCGGCGCCTGGCGGCGCCACCAGCACGGCGGCGTTGCCGCCGAGCAGCGCCTCCTTCAGGCGCGGCAGGGCCTCGTCGACGGGAAAAGAATCCATTGCGGCGGCCATCGTAGCGCCCGAGCGAGCTGATCAGGCCTGAAACAGCGGATTGATGACGGAGACCCCGGCGAAGCGGCCAAAATCACGGTCGGCGGACCACAATTGGCGGATCCCATGCTGCCTGCACAGCGCCGCCACGCGGGCATCGTGGATGCGCGGACCGATCACCTGGCTGTTGACGAGGAGGGAGCGCAAGGTCGGCCAGTGGTTCGTCGACTCGGCAAGCAGTGCGACGGTCGGCGATTGAAGCCACGCGTCCACTTGATCGAGGGCACCGTCGAGAGGGGTTGGCGGCACATAGATGCGGGGGTGGGTGACGATGGCGAGGAACTCATGCAGGCACGGCCATGGAATAGCCCAGGCCTCCGGGCCCTCGGCGAGTGCGGTCAGGCGCTGCAGGGCAGGACGATGAAAGGCGGAGTCCTCACGATGGGCATAGACGAGAATATTGGTATCGACCGCAATCAACTGCCGCGCCCCTCGTAGGCACGGTCGAGGACCGCCTCCCAGGAGGCGTTCTGCAAGTCGGGAGACAAGCCCTTTCCTTTGAAGGAGGCCCGGCGCAACTTGAAAGGCGGGTGTTGCCTGGTCTCGGCGATCACCCGATGCAGGCCGCGCTCGATGAGGGCCTTGAGCGTGATGCCTTCCCGTGCCGCCAGCTTCTTTGCCTCCCTGAGCAGGGCCTCCGAGATATCGACCGTGGTCTTCATTCAGCCATCCATATGGGTGCCCTAATATGGGCGCCCATATTCGGGAATGCAACGCCGAGTGGGTGCGCATACATCCCTTTGCAAACGGCAACGGCCGCACCGCCCTGCTATGGGCCAACAGCTTGGCGATGCGTTATGGCCTGCCGACTTTCGGGCGGTTGCGCCCCAGGCCGGATGGCAACTACGGCATCGTCAGCCGAAAGGCCATGCTGGGGGACTGGGAGGAGACGGTGGCACTGTCTGGCGAGCTGCCCGCCGACTTCCTCGAAGAGTCCGATCCCGACAGCTGGAGCGGCTTAGCCCCGGCGCCGGCTATGCGTTCACCATCTGACGCGGCAGGACCATGACGATATCGGGCCATATCGTGATGAGGGCGACCCCGAGACACAGGAGGAGAAAGAAGGGGAACGAGGCCTTGGTCACCGTCCAGATGTCCCGTCCGGTGAGATTCTGCAGCACATAGAGATTGAATCCCACCGGCGGCGTTATCTGCGCCATCTCCACCACCAGCACGATGTAGATCCCGAACCACAGCGGATCGATGCGTTGCGCCGCGACCATCGGCAGGACGACGGGCGCCGTCAGCACGATCATCGACACGCCGTCGAGGAAGCACCCCAGCACGATGTAGAGCAGGGTCAGCAGGACGATCAGCCCGACGGGACTGAGGCCCAGCGTGTTGACCCACCCGGCCATCGTCGCCGGCAGGCCGGTGAAGGCCATCGCCATGGTGACGAACGCCGCGCCGACCAGGATCAGGCCGATCAGGCAGCTGGTGCGAACCGCGCCCAGCAGGCTTTCCCGGAAGGTCTCCCACGACAGCGTGCCGGTGGCGGCCGCCAGGATCAGGGCGCCGACGACGCCCATCACCGCCGCCTCGGTCGGCGTGGCGACGCCGCCGTAGATCGAGCCGAGCACGGCGACGATCAGCAGGATCACGGGGATCAGCCGGCGGGCGTTCCACAGCTTCTCGGCGAGGCCCATCCTGAGGTCGTCGGCCGGGACCCTGGTGGGATTGAGGAGCGACCACCCCGCCGTATAGGCCATGAACAGGCCGATCATCATGAAGCCCGGCAGGAAACCGGCGATGAACAGGCGACCGATCGAGACCTGCGCGGTGATGCCGTAGACGATCATCATGATGGACGGCGGGATCAGCAGGCCGAGCGTGCCCGATCCGGCCAGCGTGCCGATCGCCATGCCCTCGTGATAGCCGCGCCTGCGAAGCTCCGGCATGCTCATGCGGCCGATCGTGGCGCAGGTCACGGACGACGAGCCGGACACCGCCGCCATCACGCCACAGCCCAAGATGTTGACGTGCAGGAGGCGGCCGGGCAGCCAGCCGAGCCACGGCGCCAAGCCTTTGAACATGTCCTCCGACAGGCGCGAGCGGAACAGGATCTCGCCCATCCAGATGAAGAGCGGCAGGGCGGTGAGCGCCCAGTTCCAGCTCGAATCCCACACCGTGCTCGCGAGCAGCGAGCCGGCCGGTGCGGGGGTGAAGAAGAACAGCGCGACGAAGCCCACGATCAGGAGCGCCACGCCGATCCACACACCTGACGCCAGCAGGAGGAACAGCGTGCCCAGCACGCTCGCCGCGAGGATGGCTTCGCCGCTCATCGCGTTGCCGCCTTGGCCGGGACGATTGCGGCCGACGCCTCGGCCATGCCTGACTCGGACATGCTGGCCGCGGCCGCTTCCAGCTCGTCGCCGATCGCCTGCGCCTCCGCATCGGCGAAGTCCGGGATCTTGCCGCCCAGTGTCTGGATCAGCTGGTCGACCAGCCCGATCGCCATGATGGTCGCGCCCAGCGCCATGCCGATCTGCGGGATCCAGAACGGCACTGCCATCAGGCCGGGGCTGGTATCGCCGAACAGGAAGGATTCCCAGGCCATCTCCCAGGCCTTGACGGAGAAGAAGACGAAGGCCGCGCCGCCGATGGCGCAGCACCAGATTTCGATGCGGCGCCGATGTTGCGGCGGGAACTTTCCGACCAGCAGGTTGACGCGGATGTGGGCGCCCGCATTGAAGGTGTAGGCGAGGCCGAGAAAGGTCGAGGCGGCCATGCAGAAACCGGAGATCTCGGTGGCGTCGAAGGTGAAATGCAGCAGCCGTCCGGCGATCTGGGCGAGGATGGTGACGCCGATCATCATCAGGAAGAACGCCGAAAGAAGGCCGCTCACGCGATAGAGCGCATCCAGTGCAGGCCGCATCGCATCACCGTCGCTCTGAGAGGTCTCTGGGAGGGGGAGCCGGGCCGCGGCTGGCGGCCCGGCGGATCGCCGGCGTCAGTTGGTCTTCTGGCCGGACATGTAGCTGGTCAGGACAGCGACGGCCGCCGGGCTCGCCGTTGCCTTCCATTCGTCGGCCATCGTCGCGCCGACCTTCTTCATGGCACCGATGACCGCCGGCGGCCCGGCTGACACGGTCATGCCGTTCTTCTTGAGGACGGCGGATTTCTCGTCGCCCGCCGCCTTGCTCATCTCCCACGACCGCTTGGTGTAGGCGGCCGAGGCATCCATCAGCACCTTCTGGTCGGCGGGCGGCAGCGCGCTGAAGGCGCGCTTGTTGAAGACCAGCGCGTTCTTGGACAGGATCGCGCCGACGTCGGTGAAATACCTTGTGTTGTCCCACGCCTGGATGTCGGTGCCCGTCTGGGCGCTGGTGAACAGTGCCTCGATGAGGCCGGTCGAGAAGGCTTGCGGGATCTCGGCGAACGGCAGGATCGTCGCATTGAAGCCGAGCAGGGTCGCCATGCGCTGGGTCGCCGTCGAGTAGATGCGGATCTTCTTGCCCTTGAAGTCGTCGACGGTGTTGACCGGCGTCTTGGTGTAGAAGCCCTGGCTCGGCCACACTTGGTAGCCCGCGATCACCATGCCGGCCTTGTTGAAGAGGCCCTTGAAATAGGGAGCCTGCGCCTCCATCAGCTTCCAGGCTTCGTCGTAGGTCGAGGCCAGGAACGGGACGCCGTCGAGGATGTACATGGGATCCTCGTTGCCGTAGACGCCGAGGCGGATCTCGCCGCCCTGCACCTGGCCGCGCTGGATCGCGCCCTTGATGCTGTCGAGCTTGATCAGGCTGTCGTTGGTGTGCAGCGTGATCTTGAGCTTGCCGGCCGTGCCCTTCTCGACGTCCTCGACCCACTTGCGCAGGTTCTGGGTCATGAAGTTGTTCTCGGGATAGCCGCTGGCCATGATCCATTGGGTCTGCGCGGTTGCCGGGCCTGCCAGGGCGAGGCATGCTCCGGCGGCGAGGGCCGCAGCCTTCAACGCCGCGGCCTTGAACGTGAAACTCATCCGCCACCCTCCTGTCGTGCGCATGTGATGTCGAGGATCGGGCTGCAACTTCCGTGCCACGGCCTGCGCGGCATGGCGCTTGCTTCACGGTGATACGGAGGACAGCTGATGCCCGACTTCGTCTTCCCGGTCGTCGATCTCGAGCCGTGGTACGCCGGCCGCGATCGTCGCGCGGTCGCGCTCCGGGTTCGCCAGGCCTGCGAGACCATCGGCTTCTTCGCCGTCCGCGGGCATCGCGTTCCCCGGGCGACGATCGAGGACATGCGCTCGACGTCGCGTGCCTTCTTCGATCTGCCGCTGGCCCGCAAGATGGAGGTGGCACGGCCTCGACCCGAGCAGAACCGCGCCTATCATTGCCAGGGCACCGAGACCCTCGCACGCCTGGCAGGCAACGACTCGCCGCCGGACTACAAGGAGGTTTTCGCCATCGGCCCGCCCGACGTGCCCGCCGACGATCCCTGGTATCATCAGGGACCTGGCGCCTATCCCAACTACGCGCCCAATCTCTGGCCGGCCGAGCCGGCGGCCTTCGAGGCGTCCTGGAGGGCCTATTGGGGTGCAATGGAAGACTTGCAGGATACGATCTGCCGCGTCTTCGCCAGCGCGCTCGACCTGCCGGACGACTGGTTCGCGCGGCATCTCGACCGGCATTGCAGCATGCTGCGGGCGCTCCACTATCCCGAGCAGACCGAGCGGCCGCGCCCCGGCCAGCTTCGCGCCGGCGCGCACACCGATCTCGGCATGCTGACCATCCTCAAGAACGAAGCGGCAGACGGCGGGCTCGAGGTGCGCGACCTCGACGGGCGCTGGCACGAAGCGCCGGTCGTCGAGGACGGCTTCATCGTCAATATCGGCGATCTCCTGATGCGCTGGACCAACGACCGCTTCGTGTCGACGCTCCATCGCGTGGCCAATCCGGTGAACGGAGGCGGCAGGCGGCGACTGTCGATCGCCTACTTCGTCGCGCCGAACTACGATTCGGTGGTCGAGTGCCTGCCCACCTGCCGGGCGCCCGGCAGCCCGGCGAGGTATCCACCGATCACTGTCGCCGGCTATCGCAACGAAAGGTTTGCCCGGACCGCCGCACGGGGGCAGCCGGCCACCTGATCATCGGTGTCGCGTCGGCGACCGCGGCGCCGGCGCCGCGGATGCCGGGCGCGGTTGGTGGCCGAGCCGCGCCAAGCCCGACCCCTGCGGCTTTTGGCTGCGATTTGCGGTGTCGCTTTTTCCGCTAGCACCGCCCCCATGATTCGCCTCGACAACATCAGCAAGCAGCACGGCCATCAGATCCTGTTCATCGACGCGTCGATGGGCATCCAGAAGGGCGAGAAGGTGGGGCTTGTCGGGCCCAATGGCGCCGGCAAGACCACGCTTTTCCGCATGATCGCCGGCGAGGATCGGCCCGACGATGGCCAGGTGACGATCGATCCCGGCATGACGATCGGCTATTTCAGCCAGGATGTCGGCGAGATGTCCGGCCGGAGCGCCGTCGCGGAAGTGATGGATGGCGTCGGGCCGGTGAGCGCGCTGGCCACCGAGATGGCCAGGCTCGAGGCCGCGATGGTTGATCCCGACCAGGCCGGCGACATGGACGTTATCGTCGAGCGCTATGGCGAGGTGCAGGGACGCTTCGAGGAGCTCGATGGCTATGCGCTGGAGGCCCGGGCGCGCGAGGTGCTCGCGGGTCTGAGCTTCAGCCAGGAACGCATGGACGGCGACGTTGGCCTGCTCTCCGGCGGGTGGAAGATGCGCGTGGCGCTCGCCCGCATCCTGCTGATGCGGCCCGACGGCATGCTGCTGGACGAGCCGAGCAACCATCTCGACCTCGAAAGCCTGATCTGGCTGGAGGATTTCCTGAAGAAATACGACGGCGCGCTGCTGATGACGTCGCATGACCGCGAGTTCATGAACCGCATCGTCGGCAAGGTCGTGGAGATCGACGGCGGTTCGCTCACCACCTATTCGGGCAACTTCGACTTCTACGAGCAGCAGCGTGCGGTGGGCGAGCGGCAGCGCCAGGCGCAATTCGAGCGCCAGCAGGCGATGCTCGCCAAGGAGATGAAGTTCATCGAGCGCTTCAAGGCGCGGGCCTCTCACGCCGCCCAGGTCCAGAGCCGGGTGAAGAAGCTGGACAAGATCGAGCGGGTGGAACCGCCCCGGCGCCGCCAGTCCGTCCAGTTCGAGTTCCGCACCCCGCCGCGCTCGGGCGACGACGTGGCGAGCTTCCGGAACGTCCACAAGGGCTATGGCAGCCAGCCGATCTATGCCGGGCTCGATTTCCGGATGCGTCGCCGGGAACGCTGGTGCGTGCTGGGCGCCAACGGCGCGGGCAAGTCCACGCTGCTCAAACTGGTGGCGGGGGCGACCGAGCCGGACGAGGGCACCGTGACCCTCGGCAGCAACGTCAGGATGGGCTACTTCGCCCAGCACTCCATGGACCTGCTGGACGGCGCCGATACGGTCTTCGAATCGCTCGACGGGGCGTTCCCGCAGGCCGGGCAGGGGACGCTGCGCACGCTGGCCGGCTGCTTCGGCTTCTCCGGCGACGATGTCGAGAAGCCCTGCCGCGTTCTGTCCGGCGGCGAGAAGGCCCGCCTGGTCATGGCCAGGATGCTGTTCGACCCGCCGAACTTCCTGGTTCTCGACGAGCCGACGAACCATCTGGACATGGCGACCAAGGAGATGCTGGTCGCCGCCCTGGCGGAGTTCGAGGGCACCATGCTGTTCGTCTCGCACGACCGCCACTTCCTGGCCGCGCTCTCGAACCGGGTGCTTGAGCTGACGCCCGAGGGCGTTCACCAGTACGGCGGCGGCTACACGGAGTATGTGGCCCGGACGGGCCAGGAGGCGCCGGGTCTTCATCCGGGCCCGTAGCGGGACGCTCACGCTCTTTCGGACCGCGGACGTCCCGCCCGCTCGTTCTCCAGACCCGCGAGGCTGGTGCTGGCTATGCGCTTTCCGCCCGATCACCAACGATGTGCAGGAATCAATCTGGTGACGTCCGACACTGCGTCGAAGCCGCCAGAGGGCAATCAAGTGGCCGCTTATGGCAAGGTCTACGTGAAGCAGTCGCGCTCTAACGCTCTAACGTACTGGTAGAGCAGCAGCTTCTTGATCTTGGAGCACTTGGCGATGGCGTCGATGCGGGATGCGGGCGCCGGCGATGGGTCATGCCCTTCGACCGTCAGCAGAGAAATCGCCGGAAGTGCTCGATGGCGAACTCGGGACGTTCGCGTACCGACGCATGGCCGGCCATCGGCACCTCGACGATTCCGGCACTGCCCGGAATGTTGTCGTTCATCCAGCGGGCGGCATCCTTGAAGGCCTGGCTCTCGTTGGACCCGAGCAGGATCGATGTCGGCATCGTCATCCGCCTGGCCTGTTCACGGGCATCGAGCATGGCGAGCCACTCGCAGCCCAGCGCATAGCCTTCGCCGCTGCAGGCGGCCCACTTCTCCTTCACATGGCGCACGTTGGGGCCGTTCTCGTCGAGCGACGCCTGGGTGAAGAACACCTTCTCCAGCATCGGGATCAGGCTCGCGACACCGTTCGTGCGCGCGAGCGCCGCCCGCACCGGCCAATTGGCGCGCATCTCGTCGGTGTAGCGGGGCGTGCAGTCGCACAGGATGACGCGCTCCACCATCTCCGGGTAGGTGCCGGCAAAATACTGGGCCAGCGATCCGCCCATGGAGATGCCGGCCAGATTCGCCCGGTTCACGCCTTCACGCTCCAGCAGCGCCTTCAGCTGCCCGGCGAGCTCGGCTTCCCCGTATTGACCGAGGGGCAGCCGGCTGTCGTGGTGTCCGGGAAAGCTGTAGGCGATCAGCTCGAGCTGGTCTGCGAGCGGCTCCAGCACGTCCCAGAAATGCCAGTCCATGCCCAGGCAGTGCAGGAGCACCAGCGGCTTGCCGCGCCCCCGACGATGCACGGTGATGTCGGCCGGATCGAGCGGCCGGGGATGCCAGTTCATTGCCTGCGTGCCCTCTTTCAAAACGAACTCGGATCGCCGACCGGCCGCGTGCGGGCGCCGGCGAACGAACCCGCGGCCGTGTTTGGCCCCTAGCGCAGCGCGCGCATCGGCGCTTCAACGCGCAGACGGGTGTGCGTCCTGTCCAGGTCCATCGGCTCGACGATGCGCTCGGGTCGGTCGGAAATCCAGGACAAGGGAGGTTCGCAGGCACGCCGGCAAGGTGGTCCGGCCCGGTAAGGTCGAGGTCCGCAGGATGGATGGCCACGCCCTCTGGCGGGCGGTGCTATGATCGACCATGGCTTCGATTGATGTCGTCCTCGAACTTCGCAGGCGGGCAGACGAGATTCGCCAGCTCGGCGCGACTTCGCTCTATGTGTTCGGATCGACGGCGCGGGGAGAGGCGACGGCAGACAGCGATGTCGATCTCTTTGTCGACTACGATCCGGAAAGGTTCAGCTTCGTCGAGCTGGTTCGCCTGCGGGAGCGGCTTTCGGAAGTGCTCGGACACCCTGCCGATCTGACGACCCGGGAAGGGCTGCATCCAATGCTGCGTCAGACCATCGAGGCGGAAGCCATCAAGGTCTTCTAGGGTGAGGCGCCCGCATCTCGTTCGCCTTCGCGACAGTCTCGAAGCAATCGACGGTATGGCCGACGACGGATGGCCTCGATGTCGCGTAGCAAATGACCAAGCCCGGCGTGGGCTTCGGCAAGGCCAACCGAGTTATGGCTTGTCGAGGCTATGGCGATGCCCGAGCGGGATCTCGGCATCGGCGATCAGCTTTGCCTCGATGTCGGTAAGGTCCGCGCTTCGAATGGCATCTCGCTGCGCCTGCTTCATGGCATGGAAGGATTCAGCCGAGACGATATAGATGGTTTCCCGGCCGTACTTGGTGACGCGGATCGGCTCCCTGAGAGCCCGATCATGATAGGCGCCGAAATTCTTTCGAACTTTGGAGGCCGACACGGTCTTGGTCATGGGCGTGTAAACTTTCCGTATCTTCCGCAAGATGTGATATCGGCACCTTTTTCAACACGCCGTGCCCTGCGGCGCACGAGGGCGAGTCCGGAAAGGCGCAGCCATGCGGATCACTGCCAAGGGCCAGGTCACCATCCCCCGGTACGTGCGAGAGCGCGCGGGCCTCAAGCCGGGCACCGATGTCGAGTTCGAGATCGAGGCCGGCGTCGTGCGCCTCGTAAAGGCGCGGGCGGGTGGCCGCCGTCGGACCCCGGGGGCAGAAGCTGGTCGAAAGCCTGCGCGGGCGCGGCGACTTCGAGATGACGACCGATGAAATCGTCGCGCTGATGCGCGGCCCTTTTGCCGACCAGGGCTGAACAGTCCAGCCATGAGTGCAATTGATTGGGACGACTTGATCCGGCAGGGGACGCCGCCGGTCTCATCCCTTGATTTCTCGGGGTGGCAATGCCACCCTTGCGACGATGCAAGCCGTCGTCGAGACGCCGGACTATCTCCGCGATGCCAAGGCTGCTGGAATCGGGGACGACGGGCGGCGCTTCATTGTCGATCATGTCGCCGCGAACCCCAGGGTGGGTGATCTCATCGTCGGCTCCGGCGGCGCACGCAAAGTCCGGTTTGCGGCGCCGGGTCGCGGCAAGAGTGGTGGCTACCGCGTGATCACTTACTACGGCGGAGACGACATTCCAGTGTTTCTGCTCAACGTCTTCAAGAAGGGTGAACGGGTCAATCTCAGCAAGGCGGAGATCAATGCGCTACGTGAGGAGCTTTCCCATCTTGCGCGCGAGTACCGTGAAGGAGTGACGAAACGTGTCAAAGGCCGGTAGACGAATCCTCACGAGCGTTCAAAAGGCACGGGCCTTCGCGCGCGGTGAGGCGGACGAAGGCTTCGTGGTGCATGTGCCGGACGAGGTGGACGTGCGCGCCATCCGCAAGCGGCTCGCGCTGACTCGGGTCGAGTTCGCCAATCGCTTTGGCTTCTCGACGGACGCGGTGAAGGAGTGGGAAACCGGCCGGCGCGTGCCGGACCGCTCGGCTCGTGTGCTCCTCAAGATCGTCGAGCTCGAACCGGAAGCGGTACGGCGAGCGCTCACTGCGTGACCGCCCAATCCGGTGTCAATTGCGGAGGAGCACCTCATCCGGGCCGAGCCGGATGACCTTGATGCGCTCGATTGCACGACTTGATTGCACACTCCTTTGGCTGCAGGAGCGAACCACCTCGGCTGGCCCGCCTGCCGGTTTGCTCCCCGTCGTGACAACACCTGCGGCGAAGCTGCGTGCCAACCGAAGGACGGGACCGTGATCGCCGGCACCGACTCTAACCAACACTCCAGCGACGCACCGTCATTCCGGTGCGTCACGGCCAAGTCGTTGATTTCAAACACCGATGACGCAATGACGCAAATGACGCAAGATTCCGGGCCGATTCTCCGCGGCGACTCGAGAGAGCGAGGCGCCGCCGTGGTTGCGACCGCAAGACGCCGGCTGCGACCGCACCGTGCGGTCGCGACGGATCTCTTGCGGTCGGCCAACCCCTTGATTTCGAAAGGCTGCGACCGCAAGCGACCGCACCGACCGCAAGAAAAGGGGGTCGTGTTGCTCAGTCCGCGCCGGGCGCGTGCTTTCCGTTTACGTCAAGGGAAGATCGGGACGAAGATCCGCGCCCGTTTTCGGCCTTGGCCGGTGTCGCCGGCCTCCTATGATGAATGACGAGAACGAGGAAACGCCGTGCTCAAGCTGACCTTCTGCCTGCGCCGGCTGCCGGCCCTGACGGCGGCCGAGTTCCACGACTATTGGCTGCACAAGCACGGGCCGCTGGTGCGCCGTCTCCAGCCGGCGCTGGGCATGGTGCGGTATGTCCAGGTCCATCGGCTCGACGAGGCGCTCGAAGCCCCGCTGGGCGACGGCATGCGCAAGGCGCGCGGCGCGCCGGAACCCTACGACGGCATCGCCGAGCTGTGGTGGGAGAGCGAGGAGAGCTACCGGGCGGCGCGCCGCACGCCGGAGGCGCGCGAGGCCGGCCGGCTGCTGCTCGAGGACGAGGCGAAGTTCATCGACCTGGCGCGCTCGCCGCTGTGGCTCAACCGCGAGCACGTCATCCATCCCGCGGCGGAGCGTCGGGTTGCAGATGCCGACTGACGTGGAGCTGCTCGCGCGCGTGTTAGTCTGATCAGACGATTCGACATCCGGGCGATCGGTGAGTGAGGGCGCAATGGACAGCACCAGCAGCAGCACCAGCAACGAGGCCCGCCATTCGGCGGCGCATTACTTCCTCGAAGGCCTGAACGAGATCGGTTTCGACTACCTGTTCTGCAATTTCGGCACCGATCACGCGCCGATCATCGAGGCGATGGCCGCCTTCAAGCGTGGTGGCCGCAAGGCGCCCGAGACCATCCTGTGTCCGCACGAGATCACGGCGGTGCACATGGCGGCGGGCTACGCCATGGCGACCGGCCGCGGGCAGGGCGTGATGGTCCATGTCGATGCCGGCACGGCCAACTCGGCTATGGCACTGCACAATATCTGCCGGGCGCGCCTGCCGGTGCTGCTGATGGCCGGCCGCGCGCCCTTCACCACGCGCGGCGAGCTTTTAGGCACCCGCGACACCTACGTGCATTTCGTGCAGGAGCCGTTCGACCAGGCGAGCCTGGTGCGGCCCTACACCAAGTGGGAATACAACCTGCCGTCGGGCGTGGTCGCCAAGGAAGCGCTGCGCCGCGCCCACACGATGATGATGAGCGACCCCAAGGGGCCGGTCTACATGACCTTCCCCCGCGAGACGCTGACCGAGCTGTGGTCGGAAGGGCAGATCCGCTCCTACCCCGAGGAGCGCTTCGGTCCGGCTGGTGTCGGCGCCGTCGATCCGCAATCGGTCGAGATCATCGCCGAGCGGCTGCTGTCGGCGGAACGGCCGATGCTGATCACCGCCTATGCCGGACGCAACCACGCCTCGGTCGCCCTGCTCGACGCGCTGGCGCGCTTCGCCGGCATCCGCGTCGTCGAGTTCAGCCCGGTCTATGCCAGCCTGCCGGCGGATTCGCCTTGTCACGGCGGCTTCATGCCGGCCAAGGCGCTGGCCGAGGCCGATGTCGGGCTGCTGGTCGATGTCGACGTGCCGTGGATTCCCAAGGACATGCCGGACAATCCCTCGACCTGGTGGGCGCATGTCGACGTCGATGCCGAGAAGCGCGGCTTCCCGATGTGGACCTTCCCGGCCAATTTGCGCCTGCAGGGCGACAGCGGCCGCTTCTTCGCCGACCTTCTTGGCGTGCTGAAGGCCAAGGCCGATGCGGGGTTCAGGGCGCGGGCGGCGGCGCGCGTGGCGGCGTTGGCGGAGGAGGGGACGGCGCGCCGCGCGCAGGCCGCCCGGCTCGCCGGCGATCCAGGCGTCGCCGGCGAGATCAACCCGCACTTCGTGTGTGCCGCGCTGGCCAAGGCGCTCGGGCCGTCGGCCATCGTGATCAACGAGGCGATCCGCAACATCCCCGCGGTGCTGGCGCAGATGCCGCGCACCGAGCCCGGCAGCCTGGTCGGCCTGGCCGGCGCCGGCCTGGGCTTCGCCGCCAGCCTCGCGCTCGGCCTTAAGCTCGCGCTGCCCGATCGCGCCGTCGTGCCGATCATGGGCGACGGCACCTTCTATTTCTCTAACCCGCAGTCGGTGCTGGCCGTGTCGCAGAAATACGGCCTGCCGATCTTCATGGTCGTGCTCGACAATTCGGGCTGGGGGGCGGTGAAGGAGGCGACCTTGCGGGTCTACCCGGGCGGCGAGGCCAAGGCCGGCGACGACTACGGCGCCGCCTACGCGCCGGCCATGGACTTCGCCCTGATCGCCCAGGCCGCCGGCGCCCACGGCGAGCGTCTCTCCGATCCCGCCGACGCCGACGCCGCGATCGCGCGCTGTTTGGAGGCGGTGCGCTCCGGCCGCTCGGCCATCCTGCATGCCAAGGTCACGCCGATCTAGAGAGCGGCTACCCAGTCATTCCGGGGCTGCCCGATTGCGGCTTCAGCCGGTTCGGTTCTCATTTTGGGCAGCGAGGCACTTGAAGGCTGGCCGCGCTGGTCCAGTGTTCGATGGTTTCCAGAACCATGTTCATCGGAGCGGAGCGCGTGGCCATAACCTATCAACCGGTCGACCATTCGACCTTTCTGGACTACGCCGGCTATCGCATCACCGACGCGCCGACGGTCGAGAGCGCCTACGGTATCACCGATGGCGAGAGCTCGCCCTACGGCATCAACGTCGCGCTGGTGCTTCCGCGCGTCACCGACGCTTCAGGATTGCTGGCGCAGGATTGGGGAACGCGGCAGCAGACGATCGAGGACCTCAACGACGCGGGTGCGCTGTGGACGACCTATGGCGCGAGCAACGCCCAGTACGATTCGCTCGTCAGCGCCGTCGAAAGCGCTCCCTTCAACCTGACGATTCTGCACGATGGCCCCGATGGCAACTACGTCTCGTCGGCCGAGTCGCGCACGATCTGGGTGAACATCGCAACGGCGGCGGACTTCAAGGCTTTGTTCAACACCGAATTGATGTACTCGCCGTCGGAGGTGCTGATCTACTGGAACGGCGATCTCTCCCTGCCGGCGGGCTGGGACGTGACCGGCTTGTGGGTCGACTACGACACCAGCCCTCCGGCGACAAACCTGTCGACCGGAACGCCGGTTACCCTGACTCCGGGGCCGCAGAGCGTCGGCACCTCGGCGCCGAGTTCGGGCGAGCTGCCGCCGGGAGCGCCCCAGCTGTCGCCGGACAAGATTGCCGAGCTGTACAACTTTCCGCTCGACGGCCAGACCGTGCAGACCGGCTTCATCGGCCTGATCGAGCCGGGCACCGGGGATGTGCTGCCCGAGCACCACACCCAGACCTTCGAGCAGCTGCTCGCGGAATACCTGGCCGGTAGCGATCGCAGCGGCAGCGGCAAGGTCCATGTCCAAGGGAAGGATGGCCAATCCTTCGAGAACGGCTCGCCCGGCGAACGCTCGCTCGACGTCGGCGTGGTCGCGGCGATCAATCCCAACAGCGACATCAAGCTTTATGTCGGGTCGGGAGACACCGACGACAACGACGCCTACGCGTCGACGTTCACCGCCATTCAACATGCCATCTGGGACAAGGCGGAGACGGTGGTCGGCAACACGACGGCCAAGGCGGCCGTGACCTCGAACTCGTTCCACGACGGCCAGAGCAGCGCACCGGACTCGCCCTTCTACCGTGTCTATCGGGAGCTGTTTGTCGACGCGGCGCTCGCCAACCAGACGACCTTCATTGCGCTGGGCGATGGAGGTTCCGGCAATCAGACCGGCAATGGCCTCACCAACGTCACCTCCAACATCTCCCAGCCCTGGAACGTTCTGGTGGGCGGGACATCGCTGTCGACAACGAAAGTGGCCAACGCTGACGAGACGCTCGCCACGGTGGTCACGGCCGCGATGGCGGGCAGCCCGAAGACGATCTGGCAGCTGGTGGCCGGTGGGCTGACGACCATGCCGGACGATACCGCAAGCACCCAGGCCTTCGTCGAAACGGTGTGGAACGACTATTTCGTCGCCAACGAAGACGGTCAGCTCACGATCGAGGGGATACCGGGCGCGTTCTTTGCCGGTGGCTACATCAGCAACATGACCACCTCGGGCGGCGTGGACGCGACGCAGAGCGTGCCTTCCTATCAGGCCGACTTCGGGCTCAACCCGACGACCTCCGACCCGCAACACCTGGTCGGTCGCGGCGTCCCCGATGTCTCGGCGAATGCCGGCGGCAATCTTACCTACACCGTGCCCAATCCCGACATGGTCGGCACCAACAACTGGGACGGCACCAGTGCGGCCTCGCCGCTGTGGGCGTCGCTGGCGATCCAGATCAACACGATCTTCCGCGACCAGAACCTGCCCAACCTCGGCTACATGAACGACCTGCTGTACACGGTGGCGGCGATCGCGCCTGCGGCGTTCAACGACGTCACGATGGGCAACAACACGTCGTCGTTCTTCGAGCCGGGCGCCTACCTGACCAACGACACCGACGTCAGCCCGACGGGCTACGGCTATGCCGCCGGTTGGGGGTACGACCTGACCACGGGGCTGGGCACGCCGAACGGCGTGCTGCTGGCGCGGGCGCTGACCGCGATCGCCCATTCGGAGATGTCGTACGACGACGACGTGCCACAGGTGCTGACCAGCTCCGGCGCCGGCGGCTGGACCAGCGGCGTCGGGCAGAGCCTGCTGATCCAGATCGTGTCGCCGGACGCGGACGTCGACGTGAAGGCTGGGTCGAGCCACCTCGACCTGTCGAGCGGGGCGACGGGCGAATTCGCCTGGACCGCCCAGCTCGCCGGCCAGGCCGGGCAGAAGGACTTCGACGCCAATCTGGTGCGCCTGTTCGACCGCTATGGCCAGGGCGCGGTCGGCCAGGTGACCGTGGACCAGGGCGACATGTTTGCCGTCGCGGTCGACGGCATGGATGCCCAGGCGTTCAGGGCGCCGCTCACCAACCAGTTCGGCTTCGTCGACTTCCAGACCGCGGGCGGCATGGTGCGCGTGGCGCGGCCGGTGGCGGTGGCGGAGACGGTGGGTGCGGCCGACGATCAGACGGCAGTGGTGAACATCCGCCAGAACGGCAGCGACACCCTCGAGCTGAGCTTCTACCGGGTCGACGACTTCACCGGCAGCATCGGCGGCCTCGCGCCGGGGGCGGCGGGCTACGCGGCAGCCGCCCAGGCCCGCGCCTACCAGACCACGACTGGTGCCACGGCGATCGACGGTCCGGGCTACGGCCAGTTCTTGCAGGCGAAGCTGGAGGATATCGACTCGGGCGATATCGTCGCCATGAAGCTGGTCGACACCACGCAGGGCAGGACCTACTGGGCGTTCTCGCAGGCCAACGAGGTGGTGGACGGCGTACCTGTCGGCCACATCTGGAACTACGGGCTGAACACCTGGGGCTTCGAGGACACGTTCGGCGGCGGCGACCGCGACTACAACGACCTGGTGGTCAATCTCGACTTCACCAGCGCGTTCGGCAACGCGTGGCTTGTCTAGCGAGCTGCGGTCCAACTTTGATGGTCAAGCGCTGGGAGCGTGCCACTCGAGGCGGGGTAGTCTCCGCCTTGAGTGGCGCGCTCCCAGCCAAGGGTCATGGAGTCATGCGGACCGCGGGCGTCCCGCCCGCTCATGGCTACTCATGAGCGGGCGGGACGCCCGCGGTCCAAGATTGAGTCCTCTTCCGCACCACGCCACCGCACCTGGACCGGATTGGGGTGGTTCTTGCCGGACTTCTGCTGGGCCGGGTTGACGTCACGAATATCTCGCCTAGCGTGGCAGAGACAGGCGGCGTCTTTATGCCGATGACGGCGCAACATCAGGGAGGATGGATCATGCGCACGCTCGGGGGTGTGACCGAGGTTGCGTCCGGCCACGTCGGCGCCCGTGGCACGTCGGTGGTTCGGATGTCCGCCGTGCCGGCGCGCGAAGCCGACGCAGCACGCCCCTCTGACGCAGGATGCCCGACTGACGGAAAACGAGCTCGACATCTTCATTTGCGTCAGTCGCAAGTGCTTGATTCCAAAGGGCACTGACGCAAAGACGCAAAAGACGCAAAATCGGGCCATGAAAAATTTCCCTCTCCTGAAGATCTTCAGGGGAAACAGGCGTCGCGGTGCAAAAGCGTGTGGCCGCCTGCCGCGTTGATCTCCCGCCTTGATGGCGATCGTATTCACCCGTCAATATGACGTCGACGTCATCAATCAGCCGGAACCCGCCGCCATGCCCGACACCGCCGTCCTGTCCCAGCCGCGCCCCGCCGCGACGACCGAGCATTTCGACGTTCTGATCGTCGGCGCCGGCATCTCCGGTGTGGGCGGTGCCTATCACCTGACGCAGCAGTGTCCGGGCACGAGCTTCGTGGTGCTCGAGACGCAGGAGAGCTTCGGCGGCACCTGGCTCACGCACCGCTACCCGGGCATCCGCTCGGACAGCGACCTCTACACCTTCGGCTACCGCTTCAAGCCGTGGACCAGCGCGCCGATCGCGTCGGCCGACGAGATCCTGGCCTACATGGGCGAGGTGATCGACGAGAACGACCTCGCCCGCCACATCCGCTACCGCCATCGCATCGACTCGGCGAAATGGTCGAGCGCCGACAACCGCTGGACGATCGAAGGCGTGCGCACCGACACCGGCGAGGCCTTCCGCATCTCGGCAGGCTTCCTGTGGATGTGCCAGGGCTACTACCGCCATTCCGAGGGCTACACGCCGGAGTGGGAGGGCATGGCCGACTACAAGGGCCGCATCGTCCATCCGCAGACCTGGCCCGACGACCTCGACTACAAGGGCAAGAAGGTCATCGTCATCGGCTCGGGCGCGACGGCCGCCACGCTGGTGCCGGCGATCGCGGGCGACTGCGAGCACGTCACCCTGCTGCAGCGCTCGCCGACCTACTTCATCCCGGCGCGCAACGCCAACGACCTCGCCGACCAGCTGCGCCAGCTCGAGGTCGACGAGACCTGGATCCACGAGATCGTGCGCCGCCGCATCCTGCGCGACCAGTCGGAGTTCACGCGGCGCTCGTTCGAGGAGCCCGACAAGGTGCGGGCCGAGCTGCTGGGCGGCGTGCGCGCCTATCTCGGTCCGGACTACGACATCGACACGCACTTCACGCCGAGCTACCGGCCGTGGCGCCAGCGCATCGCCTACGTGCCGGACGGAGACCTGTTCCGCGGGATTCGCAGCGGCAAGGCATCGGTGGTGACCGACGAGATCGATCGCTTCACCGAGAAGGGCATCCGGCTGAAGTCGGGCCGCGAGCTCGAGGCCGACATCATCGTCACCGCCACCGGCTTTCACTTGAACGTGCTGGGCGACATCGCCTTCACGATCGACGACAAGCCGCTCGATTTCGCCGAGACGGTGACCTATCGCGGCATGATGTTCACCGGCGTGCCCAACATGGTCTGGGTGTTCGGCTACTTCCGCGCCAGCTGGACCCTGCGCGCCGACCTGGTCGCCGATTTCGTCTGCCGCCTGCTCAACCACATGAAGGACAAGCAGGCCCGCCGGGTCGAGGTGGCGTTGCGACCCGAGGACAAGGACATGCCGCTCCTGCCGTGGATCGATCCGGAGAACTTCAACCCCGGCTACCTGATGCGCGGCATGCACCTGCTGCCCAAGCGCGGCGACAAGCGCGAATGGCAGCACACCCAGGACTATTGGCGCGAGAAGAACGAGTTCCCCGCCATCGACCTCGACGACAAGGCGTTCGTCTACGGGTGACTCTTCCTCCTCCCCAAGCTTCGCTTGGGGAGGTGCCCCCGTAATCGAGGGGTCATGGTCTTCCGGACCGCGGGCGTCCCGCCCCCTCAAGTGTCAGAGCGGGCGGGTCCCCCGCGGTCCCGATGTCCCCTCCCTCGCCGAAGACGGCGACACCTCCCCAGCAGAGCTGGGGAGGAGAATGATCAAAACGGAATCGCCACCAGGGTGTCGAAGCGGCCGCCGTCGCAGATCACGATGCGCTCGGCGAAGCGCAGCGCGCCGCCGGCATCGGGCTTGACCTTGTCGCGGTAGCAGCCGGTGGCGAACAGGTCCATCGTGCCGTCGCGCATGATGCGCACGATCAGGAATGGCGTCTCGACAGTGGTCGCGCCGTTCTCCTGGCCCAGCACGACCGGCAGGCCGACGATATGGCGATAGCGCTGGCGCTCGTAGATGTTGACCTTGCGCAGCGAGGAGATGCGGTCGTGCAGCATGCCGCGCGACTCGGCGTAGATGATGCCCGACGGCAGCCCGCGCGCCACGTTGTCGGCCGTCGTCACCTTGTAGAGGCAGGGATCGTGGAACAGCTCGGGCCATGCCTCGAACTGCTCGGTGTCGATGACGCGCGCATAGGCAGCGTTCAGCTCGACCAGGCGCGCGACGTCCATGGTGCTTCCTCTCGGCCTTCGTCTCGTAGCGGTCTTCCAGTAGCCCGTCTTCTAATAACCCATGTGCCGGCGGTAGGCCTTCCAGAAGCCGCGCACCGAGGCCTCGGTGGCGCGCGTCGCCTGGCTTTCCGCCTCGGCGCCGCCCATCTCGATCACCGAGACGTGGTCGGCCGCGGCGGCGGTGCCGCGCTGCACGAAGCCGCCGACGCAGCCATCCTCCATGGATATGAAGCCGGCCGGTCCCACCAGGTTCTGCTGCCGCAGCCGGCGGGCGAACATCTCCTCGCTGTCGTCCTCGAAGCCGAAATACGTCCACACCAAGTCCATCTTGCCGAGCCCGCGCGGCACGACGTGGCGGACCGCCAGGCAATTGTGGATCTGCTGCAGGATGAAGCCCGGGAACACCGACAGGATCTGCAGCTGGATGTGATCGCCGAACTCCTCGACCGACTGGAGCACGCGGGAATCAGCCAGCCCGAACTGGTCGTTGTCGCTGCGGATCTGCTGCTCCTTGTAGGCGCCGGCGTTGGCGCCTTCGGGGATGGCGATGGTGTAGCTCGAATGGTTGCCGCCGTCGGGGCTCACCAGCACGCCGCCGCCCTGGGTCAGGCGCGAGATGCGGAAGGTCGCCAGGAAGGTGTGCAGGATGCTCGCGTGATAGGTGTCCTTGACGTTCTCGACGTAGAGCTTCCAGTCGTTGGGCAGCGGCTGGACGAAGCGGCCCATGACGCGGATCGGCCGGTTGAGCACGCGCTTCAGACGGTCGACCACCTCGCTGCCGATATACTCCTCGATCGGCGGCGTGTCGGGCGACAGGGTGGCGAACACCAGGCCGCACAGCGTGGTGGTGCGCAGCTTGCGCGGGCTGAAATTCTCGCGGCAGAAATCCCTGGGCATGCCGCCCAGCCCGTTGATCCCGCGCTCGAAAGCGATGCCGCGCAGATTGCCGGAGAGGTCGTAGCTCCAGGCGTGATAGACGCACTTGAAGTTGTTCTGGACGTTGCCGCCGTCGTCGAAGGCGATCAGCGCGCCGCGATGCGAGCAGCGGTTCTCGAAGCAGTTGATCTGGCCATCCGGCCCGCGCACCACGATGACGGGCAGGGCGCCGACCTGGTTGGTGCGGTAGTCGCCCCTGTTGGGGATGTCGGCCTCGAGGCAGACGAAGTTCCAGGTCGCGCCCTCGAACAGGCGGCGCATCTCGCGCTCGTAATTGGCCTCGTCCTGGTAGACCCAGTAGGGCACGCGGGCGAGCGAGTCCTCCGGCCACGCGCCCCGTGGTGCTTGGCTCGGCGCCTGGTTCGCCGTCCGGGCCGGCGCCTCGGGGAACCCTTCGTCGTGTCGGATGTCCATATGACCCTCCCGTCACTCCGGCATTACATTGGCCGATCGGATGACCGAGCGCCAGCGGCATGGGCGACAACGCTCCTCCTCCCCAGGTCGCTGGGGAGGTGTCGCCGTCTTACGGCGACGGAGGGGTCATGGTCTTCCGGACCGCGGGCGTCCCGCCCGCTCGTGAGAAGAGCGGGCGGGACGCCCGCGGTCCGCATGAACATGACCCCTCGGTGCGTGAGACATCCGGCCCGCGAGCGCGAATCTCTTGGCGTCGATCTACCGCGCTCCCACCAACCCCCCCAGCCGACGTTGCCGTTAATCTGGCCGATCCCGATATGTCCGGCATGCCGCCCTTTCACGCCTTCGCCCAGTCGATCCAGCCGCAGGGTCCGTTGCGCGCCGCCATCACCGCGGCCTGGCGGCGCCCCGAGACCGAGTGCGTGCCGCCGCTGCTCGAGCCGGCCAGCCTGCCGGCGGCGCGCACGGCCAGGGCGCGTGCGCTCGCCATGCGGCTGGTCACGGCGCTCAGGCAGAAGACGCCGTCGGGTGGCGTCGAGGGTCTGATCCACGAATACGCCCTGTCGAGCCAGGAGGGCGTCGCCCTGATGTGCCTCGCCGAGGCGCTGCTGCGCATTCCCGACGACGACACGCGCGATGCGCTGATCCGCGACAAGATCGGCGACGGCGACTGGCGCGCCCATCTCGGCCACAGCCCGTCGCTGTTCGTCAATGCCGCGACCTGGGGCCTGATGCTGACCGGGCGCCTCACCGCCACCAGCAGCGAGCGCTCTCTCTCGGCCGCGCTGACCCGCCTGATCGGCAGGGGCGGCGAGCCGCTGATCCGCGGCGGCGTCAATCTCGCGATGCGCCTGATGGGCGAGCAGTTCGTCGCCGGCCAGACGATCGACGAGGCGCTCGACCGGGCGCGGTCGCTCGAACGGCAGGGCTTCCGCCATTCCTACGACATGCTGGGCGAGGCCGCGATCACCACGGAGCAGGCTGAGCGCTACCTCGCGGCCTATCGCCAGGCCATCCATGCCATCGGCACCGCCTCGGCCGGGCGCGGCATCTACGAGGGGCCGGGCATCTCGATCAAGCTCTCGGCCCTGCATCCGCGCTACGGCCGCGCCCAGCGCGAGCGCGTGATGGCGGAACTCTATCCGCGCTTCCGGGAGCTTGCGCTGCTGGCGCGGCGCTATGACATCGGCCTCAACATCGACGCCGAGGAGGCCGACCGGCTCGACCTGTCGCTCGATCTGCTGGAGCGGCTCTGCTTCGAGCCCCAGCTCGAGGGCTGGAACGGCATCGGCTTCGTGGTGCAGGCCTATCAGAAGCGCGCGGTGTTCGTGATCGACTGGCTGATCGATCTCGGCCGCCGCAGCCGGCGCCGGCTGATGGTGCGGCTGGTCAAGGGCGCCTACTGGGACAGCGAAATCAAGCGCGCCCAGCTCGACGGGCTCGAGGGCTACCCGGTGTTCACCCGGCGCATCCATACCGACGTCTCGTACCTGGCCTGCGCCCGCCGCCTGCTGTCGGCGCCCGACGCCGCCTTCCCGCAGTTCGCCACCCACAACGCGCTGACGCTCGCAACCGTCCACGCCATGGCCGGAGAGAACTTCTATGCCGGCCAGTACGAGTTCCAGTGCCTGCACGGCATGGGCGAGCCGCTCTACGAGGAGGTCGTGGGGCTCGGCAAGCTCAACCGGCCGTGCCGCATCTATGCGCCGGTCGGCACGCACGAGACCCTGCTCGCCTACCTGGTGCGGCGGCTGCTGGAGAACGGCGCCAACACCTCGTTCGTCAACCAGATCGCCGACCCCGCCGTGACGCTCGAGACCCTTCTCGGCGATCCCGTCGAGCGGGCGCGCGCCGTCGTGCCCGTTGGCGCGCCGCACCCCGGGATCGCCCTGCCGCGCGATCTTTTCGGCGCCGAGCGGTGCAACTCGCGCGGCCTCGACCTCGCCAACGAGCAGGTGCTGGCGGGCCTGGCCAAGCTGCTGCTGGCCAAGTCGCCTGCCGACGATGCCGTGGCGGGCGCGGCATGCCCCGTCCTCGATCCCGCCGATCACCGGGACGTCGTGGGCCGCGTCGTCGACGCCATTCCCGAGCGGATCGACGATGCCGGGTCGGGCGCGGCACGCCCTGTCCTCGATCCCGCCGATCATCGCGGCGTCGTGGGCAGCATCGTCGATGCGACGCCCAAGAAAGTCGACGATGCCGTGGCGGGCGCGGCACGCCTTGTCCTCAATCCCGCCGATCACCGGGACGTCGTGGGCCGCGTCGTCGACGCGACGCCCGAGACGGTCGACGAGGCCTGCGCGCGGGCCGCGCCGTGGCAGGCGCCGCCCGC
>NZ_JBFWZI010000080.1:23338-29992 GCF_050185545.1 Reyranella sp.
CGGGCGCGGCACGCCTTGTCCTCAATCCCGCCGATCACCGGGACGTCGTGGGCCGCGTCGTCGACGCGACGCCCGAGACGGTCGACGAGGCCTGCGCGCGGGCCGCGCCGTGGCAGGCGCCGCCCGCCCTGCGCGCCGAGACCCTGCGCCGCGCGGCCGACCTCCTCGAAGCGCGCATGGAAGAGATGCTGGGTACCATCGTGCGCGAGGCCGGCAAGACCTTCGGCAACGCCGTCGGCGAGGTGCGCGAGGCGGTCGACTTCCTGCGCTACTACGCCGGCTGCCTCGCCGGTTTCGACAATGCCACGCACAAGCCGCTCGGCGTGATCGCCTGCATCAGCCCGTGGAACTTCCCGCTGTCGATCTTCACCGGCCAGATCGCCGGCGCGCTCGCCGCCGGCAATGCCGTGATCGCCAAGCCGGCCGAGGAAACACCGCTGATCGCGGCGCGGGCGATCGCGCTGCTGCACGAGGCCGGCGTGCCCTCCGACGCGCTGCAGGTCGTGCCGGGCGACGGCAAGGTCGGCGCGCACCTGGTCGCCAATGAAAAGGTGGCGGGCGTGGTGTTCACCGGCTCGACCGAGGCGGCGCAGTCGATCAACCGCACGCTCGCCCGCCGGCTCGGCGCGGACGGGCGGCCGCCGGTGCTGATCGCCGAGACCGGCGGCCAGAATGCGCTGGTAGCCGACTCCTCGGCGCTGCCCGAGCAGCTGGTCCTCGACGTGCTGGCGTCGGCTTTCGACTCGGCCGGCCAGCGCTGCTCGGCGTTGCGCGTGCTCTGCCTGCAGGAGGACATCGCCGATCGGGTGATGCCGATGCTGAAAGGCGCGATGGCCGAGCTCGCCGTCGGCAATCCCGACCGGCTTTCGGTGGATGTCGGGCCGGTGATCAGCGACGACGCCAGACGCCGCCTCGACGATCACATCGCGCGGATGCGGGAGGCCAGCCATGCCGTGTTCCAGGTGCCGCTCGGCGACGAGACGCGCCAAGGCACCTTCGTGCCGCCGACCCTGATCGAGATCGGCGCCGTCGCCGATCTGCCAGGCGAGGTGTTCGGGCCGGTGCTGCACGTGCTGCGCTACCGCCGCGAGGACATGGAGAAGGTGGTGCAGGAGGTGAACCGCACCGGCTTCGGCCTGACCTTCGGCGTGCACAGCCGCATCGACGAGACCATCGACCGGGCGATCGACGCCTCGGCTGCCGGCAACCAGTACGTAAACCGCAACATGATCGGCGCGGTGGTGGGCGTGCAGCCGTTCGGCGGACACGGCCTGTCGGGAACCGGACCCAAGGCCGGCGGACCGCTCTACGTCCACCGCCTGCTGGCGCGGCGGCCGGCGACCACGCCGAGTGCCGGCGAACTCGCCGGTCCGGTCGGCGAGCGCAACAGCTATGCGCTGAAGCCCAAAGGTCTGGTGCTGTGCGTGGCCGCCGATCCGCGGGCGCTGCAGGCGCAGCACGCGCTGGTGCGGGCGACCGGAAATCGCGTCGCGGCCGACGAGGCGATGTCCATCGCCGTGGCGCTGTTCGCCGGCAGCGCCTCGGATCTCCTGGCGCTCAATCGCCGCCTCGCCGCTCGGCCCGGACGCATCGTGCCGGTATTCGTCGAACCCTATCCGCGCGAATTCCTGCTGGACGAAGTCTCGCTCAGCATCAACACCGCGGCGGCCGGCGGCAACGCGAGCCTGATGACGATCGGGTAGTGGCCAGAACACTCCCATGTGGAAAACAGTGCCGTCATCCCGACCGAAGCCGAGCGCGGCTCGGCGCAGTGGAGGGACCTTTCTTGTTGCGCCTGAGAGAGAAAGGTCCCTCGACTGCGCCGCCCTGCGGGCGGCTCCGCCCGGGATGACGAATTGTCTTGATATGCGAATGCCTGGGCGAGGGACGGTGGCAATCGCGTTCGCGCGATCGGTGACCGGTGTTGCAATCCATGAAGTGCCTGTGAAATCTGTACCGCAGGCACCTGCGGGTAAGTTGGTGGCGGGGGCCTTGAATGGCCTCGGGTCCCGCCTAACATGACGGGCGTCAATTTCTTCAACAGGGATGCGATAATGAGAACTCTTCGCTGGCTCGCCGTGGTTGCCGCCGCCTTGATGGTCGTGGCGCCGACACTGGCCGACGCGCGCGCTGGTGGCGGCACGGGCTCCGGCAGTCGCGGCAGCAGGACCAACCAGGCACCGGCCCCGACGCAAACCGCGCCGCAGGCCAAACCTGTCGAACGCAGCAAGTCGGCCGAGCAGCCGGCGCAGAAGCCGGGCGGCGCTGCCGCGACGCCCGCGCCCCGGGCGGGCGGCTTCATGGCGCGCAACCCGTTCCTGTCCGGACTGATCGGCGGCATGCTCGGCGCCGGCCTGATCGGCATGCTGTTCGGCGGCGGTTTTGGTGCCGGCCTCGCCGGTGCGGCCGGCTTCATCGGCCTGCTCCTGCAGGTCGCGCTGATCGGTGGCCTGGTCTACCTCGGCGTTCGGCTGTTCCGCGGCTGGAGCGCTGCACGGGCGCAACCGGCGCCGGCGGGGCGGCCCGCCTACGTCCTGGCCGGCGGCATGCCGGGACGGACGATGGACGCGCCGCCGCTCGCCCGATCGGGCGGTGCGCTGCCGATGGGGAGCGCGCCCCAGGTCGCCATCGGTGCGGACGACTACAGGGCGTTCGAAACTGCCCTCGCCGACATCCAGGCGGCCTGGAGCAGGGCTGATCTGGCCGCCCTGCGTGGCCTCGCGACGCCGGAGATGGTCGGCTATTTCGCCGAGGAACTCGCCAGCAATGCCGGCCGGGGCGTCGAGAACAGGGTCGAAGCGGTGAAGCTCGAGCAGGGCGACCTGTCGGAGGCGTGGAGCGAAGGCAACCTCGAGTACGCCACCGTCGCGATGCGCTTCAGCATGATCGACACGACCCGCCGGATCGCCGACGGCGCCATCGTCGCGGGCAACGACAAGGTCCGTACCGAGGCGACCGAGGTCTGGACCTTCCTGCGCAACCGCGGCGGCCCGTGGCTCTTGTCGGCGATCCAGCAGACCTGACAGGCAACTCAGTGGCTGGGCCGGTCGAAGTGGACCGGCCAGCCCACCCGCCTACTGTTGGCCGAGACGACGTACCGACGGCGCAAGCAAAGGTCTGATGGCGCAATCAAGGTCCCTCGCTTACGGCGCTTGCTTCGCAAGCGCCCTTTCTCGCGATGACATCGTTGTGCTGGGCGCGCGCCACTCCTGTGGCGCATCTCTTTGTGTGTTCGATGATGATCACGCCACTGGAGTGGCGCGCCCCCAGCTATGAGGCTGAGCGTAGCGAGTGACCTCCCGTTTCTTCACGTGCGCTTGAAGATGCCCGGTCTATGATCGGAACCTGGTGCGACGGCGCGAACCGAATGAGCGGCCCGCCGTGTCGGAACGCTTCTTGCTCCCGTGACCCGATGTGAATCAGGAGGACAGCGAGATGCCCAAGGAAATTCTGTGCGGCTTCGGGATAGACGTCGATGCCGTCGCCGGCTGGCTCGGCAGCTATGGCGGCGAGGACTCGCCCGACGACATCTCGCGCGGCCTGTTCGCCGGCGAGGTTGGCAGCCCGCGGCTGCTTAAACTGTTCGAGCGGTTGGGAATCAAGACGACGTGGTTCATCCCGGGCCATTCGATCGAGACCTTTCCCAAGGAGATGAAGGCCGTCGCCGATGCCGGCCACGAGATCGGCATCCATGGCTACAGCCACGAGAACCCGATCGCCATGACGCGGGCGCAGGAGACCGAGATCCTCGACAAGTGCATCGATCTCGTGACCAAACTCTCGGGCAGGCGGCCGACCGGCTACGTCGCGCCGTGGTGGGAGTTCTCTCCGGTCACCAACGAGTTGCTGCTCGAGCGCGGCATCAAGTACGACCATTCGCTGATGCACAACGACCACACGCCCTACTACGTGCGGGTGGGCGATCGCTGGACCAAGATCGACTACGCCAGGAAGCCCAGCGACTGGATGGTGCCGCTGCAGCGCGGCCAGGAGACCGACCTGATCGAGATCCCGGCGAGCTGGTACCTCGACGACCTGCCGCCGATGATGTTCATCAAGAAGTCGCCCAACAGCCACGGCTTCGTCAATCCGCGCGACATCGAGGAGATGTGGCGCGACCAGTTCGACTGGGTCTATCGCGAGCACGACTACGCCGTGTTCCCGATGACAATCCATCCCGACGTGTCGGGGCGGCCGCACGTGCTGATGGCGATGGAGCGGCTCTATCATCACATGATCGGCCATCCCGGCGTGCGCTTCGTCACCATGAACGAGATGGCCGACGACTTCGCGCGCCGCTTCCCGAGGAAGAAGCAATGATCGGGTTCATAGCTTCCGGACGGCGAGGCTCCCACTCGCTCGAGGCATCGACGTCACGCAGCCCTGGGCGAGCTGGAGGCTCGCGATCCGGAAGACATTGATGTGCGCGCTGTGCGGGGTCCTGGGCGGCGCCGGTCACTGGACCGACGCCGTCGCCCGGCCCGGCGTGTTCACGCGCAACGCCGATCCCGTCGAGCGCCGTCGCGAACGGACGCAGCTGGTCGCCGGCGCCAACCGCATCCTCGGTGCCTACGGGCTCGCGCTCGGCGACTGGCAGGCGAGCGCGTTCGTCCTGTCGACGGCCACCGGCAAGAGCGAGATTGTCGACCATCTCGGCCATCTCTGGGCGACGGCCGAGAGGCTGCTCGGCCGGCCGTGCGATCCGCTCGACCCGGCGCTCATCGCCAGGCTGGAGGAGCGGGACAACCGCACATGACAATAAAGGCGTCATCGCGACCGGAGCCATCCGAAGGGCGGCGTAGTGGAGGGACCTTTCTTATTGCGGCATCGGCAAGAAAGGTCCCTCGACTTCGCCGCCCTTCGGACGGCTCCGCTCGGGATGACGACATTTTTTTCGGTATGCAAATGCCGCGGCTGGAGGCGGCGTGAGCGCGCCTCTCTTCACGCCGGTCAACCTGATCACGGGCTTTCTCGGCTCGGGCAAGACCACCTTGCTGCAGCGCCTGCTGGCCGATCCGGCGCTCGCCGACTCCGCGGTGCTGATCAACGAGCTCGGCGAGGTCGGGCTCGACCATCACCTGCTCGAGCGCATCGACGAGACCATGGTGCTGCTCCCGTCCGGCTGCCTGTGCTGCACCATCCGCGGCGAGCTCGCCGCCGCCATCAGGGACCTGCACGGGCGGCGCGAGACGGGGACAGTCCCGCCGTTCCGCCGCCTCGTCGTCGAGAGCACCGGCCTCGCCGATCCGTTCCCGATCCTGTCGACGCTGCAGGCCGACCCGGTGCTGCGCCATCACTTCCGTCCCGGCAACGTCATCACGACGGTCGATGCCGTGAACGGCGCGGCGCAGCTCGTCCGCCATCGCGAGAGCGCCCGGCAGATCGCCGTGGCCGACCGGCTGGTGCTCACCAAGACCGATCTTGCGGGCGAGGACGCGATCGCGGCCCTCGTCAGCCGGGTACGCGGCCTCAACCCCACGGCGCCGCTGTGGCGCGCCGTGGGCGCACCGCTCGACGCCGGCGCGCTGCTGGCGCACGACGTCTTCGCAACGGCGGGCCGCAACGAGGCGGCGCGGCGGCTGTTTGCCGGTGAGCTCGAGGCGCCCTCGGGCGGCGGTTCGCCGTCGACGCACGGCGGTTCCATCCAGGCGTTCGCCCTGTCCTTCGACGGGCCGATTGACTGGACGCTGTTCGGCCTGTGGCTCAGCATGCTGCTCAATCGCCACGGCGAGCGCGTGCTGCGCGTGAAGGGCATCCTGAATGTCGCCGGCTCGGCGGCGCCGGTCGCCGTGCACGGCGTCCGGCATCTCGTCCATCCACCGGTCCACATGGCGGCGTGGCCCGACGAGGACCGGCGATCCCGGCTGGTGTTCATCGTCGATGGCATCGACCGCACCGTCCTTTCCCGATCGCTTGGCGCCTTTCTCGGGAAGGCAGCGCATCGGCGCTCGGCGGCCGGATCTTTCCCGGTAGTGAAGTCACTGTTACAGTAGCATACAGCAACTCGCATAAATTTGCAGTTAATGGCCTGTTTTTGCATCGATTGGACAGACCAATAGGGGAATATTTAGTTCAACTTGAAGGCAATACGTCGACAGACGAAGGTATGAGATAATTTCATTCAAGTCTGAGATATGCGTGCGCGAGTCTTGCACTCAGCATGCGGATGGACCTACCGTGCCGATCGCTTGGGCTGTCTGAATCTTGGGGAAGGGGGAGGGGGGGATGCGGTCGGGCCACTGTCATCGCTGCTAGCCCTCTGTTCGTCGCCGCGCGGTGCCGTGCGTCAATCGGCACCACACTGGGAGGTAGCATGACCACGTTTATCGTGACCAATCTCAACGACAGCGGCACGGGGTCGCTGCGCGCGGCCATTCTCGCCTCGAATGCCGATCCGTCGCCGACACCCGACAGGATAGAATTCGCCGTCTCGGGCACCATCAACCTCTCGAGCGATCTGCCGGCGATCACCAATACCGTCCAGATCGACGGCACGTCGGCGCCTTCGTACGTCCCCGGCGGCCCGCCGGTGGTCGAGGTGAACTTCAACGGCCACAGCGGGCTGACCTTCTCGACCGGTTCCAGCGGCTCGGGCCTGTTCGGGCTGGCGCTCGGCAACTCGGGCGATAACGGCGTCACCCTCAACGCCTCGAA
>NZ_JBFWZI010000081.1:0-4129 GCF_050185545.1 Reyranella sp.
CCGTTGGCATTCCTCGCGCCTTCGCTAAGGTCGCCCTCTTGGGATGTGGGGTGACTTGGGATGACGAACTATTCATGGTGTGGGACAGCCGGCACGCCCGAAGGCTTCAGCGACCCGACCAACTGGATCGACCTCGACGCGGGGAAGATCGGGGTGGGCGTTCCGGGGGCCGCCGACTCCGTCAAGATCGCCGCTCTGGCGCACGTCGTGATCGGCCCGACCGAGAACGTGACGCTCTCGACGTTGAAGGTCCGGTTCCAGTTCAGTGACGAGAATTACGTCTGGGTCGACGGCAGCCTGAGGGTGCTGGACGAGGTTCTGTTCGAGGATGATCGAGGCAATCTCAGGTTCACCGGGACCTTTACCCTCGATGGCACCGGCGACGGCGCTGCCATGGATGTCGACCGGCTGCAGATCGGCGGAACTGCTCCCGTTTCTGCTCGCAATGTGGTCAGCGTCGATGACGACGGCATGCTGCGGGTGCTGGGCAATGCCCTTGTCACGACCAAGACGCTCGACATCTTCGGCCGGGGTGGCCTGGAGATCACCGGCGGCGGCACGGTCGATGTCACGGGACCCGTCGTCATTCACCAGGACGCGATCGGCCCGGCGGTCTCGGTCGACGGGTTGAACAGCGCTCTTCTGGTTCACGGCGACCTGGCCGTCGACGGCTATCTTTTCTTCACCCGGGGCGCACGCGGAACCGCAGACACAGCGACGGTCAGTTCGGCCGATCCTGCCAGCCTGATTGTCGGAGATTTCACGGGTGAAAGCATCTTCTCGTCGTTCGTCGCAAACGCGGTGACCCTAGGCGACGGTCAGGGTGGCTTCGGCGATCTCATCGCCCTGGGGAACGGCCAGATATTCATCGGCGACAGTTTGACGCTGCTCAACCCGATCTCGGATGCAGCGACTTTTTCCGGGACGCTGTCCACCTTCGAGGGCGGCTTCATCGAGATCGGCGGACTTCACGGAGCGCCGGCCAATACCATCCAGGTCGATGAGGCCGGGATGTCGGTCGGCCTGATCGGCCATGGCATGATGCGGACAGGGACGTTGCACAACGACGGCATCGTCCAGGCTCAGGGAGGCTTGATGTCCGTTGCCGGCAATGTCGCCGGCGATGGTCTCTTTCGCGTGACCGACGGTGCCACCCTCGAGATCGACGGCAGCTTCGGCAGTGGCGCGACGGTGGAGTTGACGGGCAGCTTCAGCTCTCTGGTCCTGGATCAACCGGGCGGCTTCCAGGGGGCAATTGCATCGATCGACACCACCGACACGATCCGATTGAACAAGACAGGCAGTGCGCTGGGCAACGCGGTTCAGTCCGCCGTCATAACGTCAGGGCTCCAGGGGGAGCAGTTCCTGACGATATTCCAGGACGGTGGGCTGTTTCCAATCAACTACCGCATCAGCGGAGCGGCAAGCCTGGCCGGCCACCGTTTCGAGGTCACCGAGAGTGTCGATCACACGTCGACGTCCCTGACCCTGACGCCACACGGCACCGTAACATCCTATTACCTCGACAACGCAGGAAAGGCGGTCGTCGCGTTCATCTGGGGCGATGACCTCGGCGGAAACACGAGTATTTTCGTAAACCCGGACGGCAGTGCAGTGGGCAGCGCCAACGGCCTCGGCGACGAGTTCGGCATCATCGACTTTCGCAACAATCAGCTGAACGGAGCCGAGCACTACTGGATCGCCGGCAACGGCGAGCAGGCATATCTCAAGTTCACCTATGACAACAGCGAGCTGCCGGTCATCAATCCCGCCATTGCGGTACAGATTCCGACGACACCTTCCCCAGGCCTCCTGCACAACCTTTGGTATACGTTTCGCCACGCCGAGCTGGCGTCCATCACGGCGGATGACGGATTTGGGCACTCCGGCACCGCCGAGAGCGTCAGCCACTTCATACATTCCGTGTTCGACGGAGGTCTGGCTACGATCATTGCGTCGTCTCTGTCCCTGGTCGCGAGTCCTCCGGCCTCGGCGGTTGGGTTTGGGGCCGGTCAAACGCCAGAGCCAGTCGGCATCTCGGCGGAACCTGGCTTTGCCCTCATCGGCGAGGAGTGGGATCCGACAACGCATGTCCTGAAGAGCTTCACGACCGAGGAATACTTCCAGGGCACGGTCAATATGATCAGCTCGTGGATACGCAACGCCGATGGCAGTTATACCAGGAGCGATACCTTTCCGGGCGTGGCGGCTGCCCCGGTCGTAGGCACCTATGACGCCGACTACATGAACGGGCACGTCCTGCCGCTTATCGCAAGCGTCAGCGTGCCGAGTGCGCCCATCATGCAGAGCGTCGGCGGAAGGCTGATCCAGGCAAACATCGGCGCCTTGCTGGTTGGCAAGTTCGGAACGCCCTTGAGCGTGGTCACGGGCCAGCCGCTGGCGGGGGCCGTGTTTCTCGGGCTCAACGGCGCAGCACTCATCGGCCAGGAGGCTGTCGGTCTGATCGGCCAGGACGGCGGCAGTTTGATTGGACAAGACGGCGGCAGCTTGATTGGCCAGGACGGTGGCAGCCTGATCGGCGAGGACGGCGCCAGCCTGGCAGCCAGGGACGCCGCAAGGCTCATTGGGCAGGACGGTGGCAGCCTGATTGGCCCGGACGGCGGCAGCATCGTTCCCGCTGGCGCGGTCGGTGTGGCCTCACTGGATGTTGGTGCGCCGGCAGTCGGGGGTACAGGCACGATTGCCAGCGCCGGCGCCACTCTCCTGGCGAGTGTCGGCGGGAACCTGATTGCCGGCGCCGGCGGCAGTACCGTCGATGCCGGTGGCGCCAACATGCTTACTCTGTGGGGGACCGCCACGCCGGGAAGATATGCCGCGAGCGCGGTGGTGTTTGCGGATGCCAACGGCAGCGGCAAGCTCGACAACGGCGAGGCGTGGGCGGCCACTGACGCCACCGGGCATTTCCAGCTCTATGGTGGCTGGGGAACCCTGATCCTGGTGGGCGGTGTGGACACGGGCACCAACCTGCCACTGACGGTGGTCCTGAAGTCGCCTCTCGGGTCGACCGGCATCTCCTCGCTTACCACCCTGGCGAGCGGGCTGGCCGACGATGACGGCGACGTGGACGGCGCGATCAGGCAACTGCAGTCGGCGCTGGGCCTGAACGGCAGCGTCGATTTCACGGTCATCGATCCGATCGCCGGCACCGAGAATGGCGACCTCCCCAGTGCCAAGGTCTATGTCGAGACCGCCAAGGCCATGGACACGGTGCTGCTGATCGGCGCCGGTTTCGCCGGACTCGGTGCCAACCAGTCGAAGGCCCACCAGGCCGCCTTCGCGGCGATGGTCGATACCATCAACAAGAACGGCACACTGAACCTGTCGGATAAGGCGACGGTCGACGGCCTCGTGACCTCGGTCGGCACTGCACTCGGCACCCCACCGGCTTCGATCGCTGGCAGCATCGTCGACAGCATCATCTCGACCAGCCAGCTTCTCGACAAGCTTCTGGCAGACGAAGTCAGCGGCAGTGGCCTGACCGACGGTATCACCATGGTCGAAACCGCGGTCCAGGGGACTCTCGTGGCCGGCCTCGCCACCTCGGCCGGCGATCCAGACAAGCTCGGACCGGCAGCACTGCTGCTGCAGGCCGCTTCCGATGACGGAAAGAGCGTGGTGACGCCAAACCACGTGGTCACCATTACCGTCGTTGCCAGCGAGACGGTGAACGTGACCGGCACGCCGACCTTGCTGCTCAGCAACGGCAAGGCGGCGAGCTATTCCGGCGGCAGCGGCGGGAGTTCGTTGATCTTCGAGTACGTGGCGCAGGCAGGCGACGGCGCTGGCGATCTTTCGGTCGTGAGCCTTTCGCTCGGCGCGGATGGCGGCATCGCGGATACGTCGGGCAATGCGCTCGCCGGCACCGTCGCCGGCGGCCTCGGTCTTTCGCTCGACACCGGCGCCTTGGTCTCAGTCTCGCCGCTCGGCGCGACGAAGGCGGAAGGGAGCGGGGGCGGGACGACGGCTTTCACGTTCACCCTGACACGGACGGGCGATACGTCGGTGCCGCACAGCGTGTCATGGTCGGTGTCGGGCTCGGGCGCAGTCGCCGCCGATCCGCAGGACTTCAGCGGCAGCACGCTGAACGGCGGCTCGGTGACGTTCGCGG
>NZ_JBFWZI010000081.1:4229-29893 GCF_050185545.1 Reyranella sp.
GCCGATACCGAGGTGGAGCCGGACGAGGCGTTCGTGGTCAGCCTGGCGGCGACGTCGGCCGGCCTCGTGATCGGCACGGGCTCGGCGTCCGGCACGATCGTGAACGACGACGCGACGGTGTCGATCGCGGCGCAGTCGACGGTCCTGGCGGAAGGCAATGCCGGGCCGACCGTGTTCACCTTCACGCTGGCGCTGCGCGGCGACGTCTCCGTCGCGCACAGCTTCTCTTACGTGGTGACGGGTTCGGGAGATCATGCGGCCGACGGCGCCGACTTCGACGGCGGCGCGCTGCCGACCGGGACGGTGAGCTTTGCGCCCGGGGAGACCAGCCAGACCGTGACGGTGAACGTCGGCGGCGATACCACGGTGGAGCCCGACGAGGGCTACACCGTCACTCTGTCGGGCCCGTCGGCCGGGCTGGTGGTGGGTGTCGCTTCGGCTGGCGGCACCATCCAGAACGACGACATCGCGGTCGCGGTGACTGCTTACAACGATGCCTACGTGGTGCTGCAGGGCCAGTCGCTGACGGCGACGGCGAGCGTGCTGTCGAACGACGTCTCGGCCACGACGGCGACGCTGCTGTCGGGGCCGGCGCATGGGGCGCTGCAGCTTTCCGGCAACGGGACCTTCACCTACGCTCCCGCGACCGGGTTCTTCGGCATCGATTCGTTCGCCTACCGCGCCGGCAACGGCGGCAGCGTGGCCGACGGCGAGGTGCAGCTGCATGTCGTGCCGGTCAACGTCGGCGCGTCGACGACGCTCAATCTGCTGACGCTCACCGCCGAGGAGCAGATCGCCTCGACCTATGCGGCCTTCTTCGGCCGCGCCGCCGATGCCGGGGGCTTCGAGTTCTGGGTCGGCCAGTTTGTGCAGAACCTGCCGACGCAAGGGGCGGCGGCGCTGTTCGCCAACATCGCGAGCTCGTTCGGGATCACCGACGAGGCCAAGGCGCTCTATCCCTTCCTGGTCAACCCGTTCGGGGCGAGCGACGGCGAGATCAGCGACTTCCTCGACAGCGTGTACAACAACCTGTTCAACCGCTCGTCGGATGCCGCCGGACTGGCCTACTGGACGGGGCAGATCAAGCAGACGCTGCAGGCCGGGCAGTTCGTGGGCTCGATCCTGGTCAACATCATGAGCGGGGCGCAGGACACGGCGGCGGGCCAGGACATCACGAGCCTGATGGGCAAGGTTGCGGTGAGCCTTGCGTTCGTGCGCGAGCAGGAGGAGCATGCCACGGTGTGGGCGGGGGCCAGCGACATTGCCGCGGCGACGACGCTGCTGGAGGCCGTGACGGCCGATCCACAGAGCGTGCTCGTCGGCGTACGCAACGCGGAGGACCTGATCGCCGCACACGGCTGACGGCACTTCGCTGATTTGGGGGACGGCGCTATGGCCTGGACGGACACTCTCGGCAACAGCCAGATCAAGGCGCTGGCCGTCCAGGCGGTGGCCGACAATGTGGTGAGCTATCAGGAGATGTTCACCCTGCTCGATACCGCCACCTCGGGCGGTATCTCGGCCACCGACTACGACGATCTCAAGGCTGTCTACACGAACTGCGCCGCGCTGTTCGCCAGCGACTACGTGAAGTCGATCTCCTACAGCGTCATCTATACCAATCCGGCCAACGCCAAGTGGTGGAGCGGCGCCCAGCAGATCTCGGACGTGGCGCCGCTCGGCAACATGTCGGCCGGCATGTCGGAGCTGAATGCCGACCGCCTGGTCGCCAAGTGGTTCCTCGGCACGGACCTGCCGATGCCGGTCGTCGGCGGCGATACCGCCAACAGCAAGGCATCTTCCGGCGTTTTCGACTACGCGACGGCAACCGGCCCCCTGTTCGTGAGCGGCGCCGCGCCATCCGACATCAATCAGGGCAATGCAGGGGATTGCTACCTCGTCGCCAGCCTGGGCGCGATTGCCGACGTCGATCCCTCGCTGATCGTCAGCGCTTTCATCGACAACGGCAACGGCACCTACGGTGTCCGCTTCTACCTGAACGGCGCGCCGGTCTACGTGACGGTCAACCAAAGTGTGGCCGTCAAGGCCAACGGCCAGGTCGCCGTGGCGAGCAATACCGCACACAGCCTGAGCGGCGAGTCATGGGTCACCCTGTTCGAGAAGGCTTATGTCCAGCTCAATGCCCAGGCCAACATCAACAATGCGGACAACTGGGCGGGCGAGGCGAGCTACCAGGCGCTCGAAGGCGGCTGGGCCAATCCGATTCGCCAGGTCGCCAACCTCGGATACACCTACTATTCCGCCTACTACACGGGTGTTCCCGACGACTTCAAGACGGCGGAACACACCTCGACCAATCCGCTGACGTACAGGCAGACAATCATCGACGCGCTAAACCAGGGCGCGGTCGGCTGGCTGGGCTCGTTCGGCAACTCCTATGACGCCGGGAACGGCAAGCAGAATCTGGTCGCGGGCCATGCCTTCATGATCCTGGGCTACGACGCCGGCACCGACAAGTTCACCATCCGCAATCCCTGGGGCGGCGCCGGCAGCAGCTACAACGTGGAGTTCAAGGCTTCGCTCGGCGATTTCTGGAACTCGACGGTCAAGGGCATCGTGGCGATCTCGGACCCGGTGACGGTAGCTCCGACCTTCAACTATTCGCTGGCCTCGAGCACGACCAACGCCTCGCCGGTCATCGAGGGGCAGGCGGTCACGTTCACGATCACCCGCAGCGCCACCGGCGCGGCCTCGACGGTCTACGTATCGACCTCCCCCGACACGGCCGGCGCCGGGGACTATGCCGGTATCGACAAGGTCGCGGTCGACTTCGCCGCCTACGAAACGACCCGGACGGTCAAGATCAACACTTACGTCGACAACCTGAACGAGGGCACCGAATCGTTCCGGCTCGACCTCTTCAAGGCGGCGACCGATGCGGCGAGCGTCGGCAGTGCCACCGGTCACATCAAGGACGCAGCCGCGGCCTCGTACGTCTATACGATCACGTCGAGCGCCGGGACGGCCGGCGGCGCCGTCACAGAGGGCGGCCAGGTCGTCTTCACGGTCACGCGCAGCGGCAGTGGCAGTGCCTCGACAGTGTATCTCAGCACGTCGGCCGGCACGGCCGTTGCCGGCGATATCCAGGGCCTCGACAAGTCGCCGCTGACATTCGCCGCCTACGAGACGACCAAGACCGTGACCGTCGCCGCGTTGCAGGACAGCGTGTCGGAAGGCACCGAATCGTTCCATCTCGATCTCTACGAGAACCTGGCCACGACCACCAAGTCGGCTTCCACCTCGGCCTTCATCAAGGATGCCGCCCTGCCGTACTACGGCTACACGGTCAAATCGTCCGCCGGCAGCCCGGCCGATGGCATCCTCGAGGGCGGCGCCGTCACCTTCACCATCACCCGCAGCGGCAGTGGCACCAAGTCGGAGGTATTCGTTGCCACGGCGCCCGGCACGGCCAGCAACGCCGACTACAGCCAGCTGGCGCTGCAGTCCGTGAGCTTCTCGGCAAACCAGACCGTCGCGACGGTGACGGTCCAGACCAACGAGGATTGGTGGCTCGAGACCGACGAGTTCTTTACGCTCGACCTCTATCTCAACGCCACCGACGGCTTCCACGCCACCTACGGCACCGCCTTCATCAAGGACAAGCCGAAGCTCGACTACAACTACACGATCACCAACTCCTCCGAAGGCACTCCCACCGTCGAGGGAACCGCTATCACCTTCACCATCACGCGCGACGGGAGCGGCACCGCCTCCACGGTCTATCTCGGCACGGCACCGGGGACGGCCGACGGCAGCGACTATCAGTCGCTCGAGAGGCAGGCGCTGACCTTCGCAGCCTACGAAACAACGAAGACCATCACGATCAGCGCCTTCACCGACTCGCTGATCGAAGGGACGGAGTATTTCTGGCTCAACCTCTACCGCAACCTGTCGGACAGTGGCTACTCGGCCTTCAGCAAGGCGTCGATCCAGGACGCCGTCGCCGCCGACTACAGCTACACCATAACCAGCAGCGCACCCGACGGCAGCCCCGCGAGCGAAGGCGGCACGGTCACCTTCACGATCACGCGCAGCGGCAGCGGCACGGCATCCACCGTCTACCTCAGCACGACGCCCGGCACGGCCGATGGCAGTGATTATGAGGCATTCGACAAGGTCGCGGTGACATTCGCCGCCTACGAGACGACCAAGACCGTCACCGTAAGCACCTTCACCGACGGCGTGTCCGAGGGCGTCGAGTATTTCTGGCTCGATCTGTTCAAGAACTACGGCGACAGCACCTATTCCGCTTTCAGCAGCGCCGACATCGCCGATGCGGCGGTCTCCACCTACAGCTACGCCGTCACCAGCAGTGCATCATTCGAGTCGCCGCTGACCGAGGGCGGCACCATCACCTTCACGATCACGCGCAGCGGCAGTGGCACGGCATCGACCGTCTATGTCGGCACCGAGGCGGGCACCGCCAGCGCCGGCGGCGGGGACTACGCGGGGATTGCCGGCATCGCCGTGAACTTTGCTGCCTATGAGACCAGCAAGACGGTCACGGTCGCCACCTATACCGATGGAGTCACGGAGGGGACCGAGTATTTCTGGCTCAATCTCTATCAGAGCTACGCCGACGCCGTGGATTTCAACTGGTTCGGCTATGCCTCGGCCTACATCGCCGATGCCGTGACGGCCAACTACAGCTACACGGTCACCAGCAGCGCCCCCTCGGGAGCGCCCGTGACCGAGGGCGGCACGATCAACTTCACGATCACGCGCAGCGGCAGCGGCAGCGCCTCGACCGTCTATCTCAGCACGAGCCCGGGCACGGCCGGCAACAGCGACTATCAGGCCATCGACAAGCTCGCGCTGACCTTTGCAGCCAACGAGACGAGCAAGACGGTGACAGTCGCCACCTACACCGACGGCATCACCGAGGGCGAGGAGTACTTCTGGCTCGACCTGTACAAGAACTACAGCGACAGCAGCTACAGCACCTACGGCAGCGGCTCGATTGCCGACGCCGCGGTGGCCAACTACACCTACACCGTCGCCAGCAACGCGCCGGTCACGGCGCCAGTCGGCGAGGGTGGCACGATCACCTTAACGATTACGCGCAGCGGCAGCGGCACCGCCTCGACCGTCTATGTGAGCACGCCCAACGGCAGCGCCGGGGACAGCGACTATCAGGGCGTCTTCGCGGAAGCGGTGACTTTCGGCGCCAACGAGACGACCAAGACGATCGCCGTCGCCACCTACACCGACGGCATCGCCGAGAGCACGGAGTATTTCTGGTTCGATCTCTATCGGACCTACGCCGACGCGCTCGACGTCAACTGGTTCGACTACACCTCCGCCTACATCGCCGACGTTGCTGTCGCCAGCTACAGCTATGGTGTGACGAGCAGTGCGACCTCTGGATCGCCCGTCGTCGAGGGCGGCACGATCACGTTCACAATCACGCGCAGTGGCAGTGGCACCGCATCGACGGTCTATGTCGGCACGGAAGCCGGCACGGCCACTTCCGACGAGGGCGATTACCAGGAGCTGACGGGCATCGCGGTGAACTTCGCCGCCAACGAGACCACCAGGACCGTTACCGTCTCGACCTACGCCGACGGGGTCGTCGAAGGTGCCGAGTATTTCTGGCTCAATCTCTACAAAACGTACGCCGATGCCCTGACGCTCGACTGGTTCGACTACGCCACGGCCTACGTCGCCGATTCCGCGGTGGGCGGCTACGTCTACACGGTGACCAGCAGCGCGCCGCAGGGGTCGCCTGTCATCGAAGGCGGAGGGATAACCTTCACGATCGTGCGCAGCGGCACCGGCAGTGCGTCGACGATCTATGTCGGGACACAGGCCGGCACTGCGAGCGCCGGCGCCGGCGACTATTCAGGCCTCACCGGTCTCGCGGTCACGTTCGCCGCCAACGAGACCACCAAGACCGTCACCATCGGCACGTTCGCCGATGGCCACTTCGAAGGCAGCGAGCATTTCTGGCTCAATCTTTACGAGAGCCAAGCCGACGCGCAGGCCTTCAACTGGTTCGACTACGCCACCGCCTACATCATCGACTCCGCCGGTTCGGTTGGCGGGACCATCGACAACGCGATTCCCGCGGTCGGCGCCCCGCCGGACATGGACCCGGGCGTCAAGGTGGGGTCGCCGGCCGTCAGCGTCACGTCGTTCCCTGGCCATTCCACCGGCGCGTTCGGCAACGACTTCGCCTTCGCCGCGGTTACGGGGGACGGATCGGTCGTCGCCTGGGGCAATGCCCAGAACGGCGGCGACAGCAGCGCCGTGGCAGGCCAGCTGCACGACGTTATCGAGGTCGCGTCGAATTCCTTCGCCTTTGCCGCCCTGCGCCGGGACGGCTCTGTCGTCACGTGGGGCAACCAGAACCTGGGCGGCAACAGCGGGCCGGTGGCCAGTGCGCTCGACGGCAGGGTCGACGTCATCGGCCTGTTCTCGACCGCGACCGCGTTCGCCGCGTTGCGGGGCGACGGCTCGGTCGTGACCTGGGGCGATCCTGGCAACGGCGGCGACAGCGTCGCGGTCGCCGGCAAGCTCGGCGGCGGCATCGACGTTACCGGAATCTTCTCAAGCCTGTCGGCTTTTGCCGCGGTGCGGGCCGACGGCTCCGTGGTGACCTGGGGATTCCCTATTCTCGGCGGCGACAGCAGCGCCGTCGCCACGCAGCTCGACGGCACGGTGGACGTGATGAGCATCGCGGCCACGGGATCCGCCTTTGCCGCGCTGCGCGCCGATGGATCGGTGGTGAGCTGGGGCAATGCCAATGACGGCGGCAACAGCGGCGCTGTCGCGTCGGCGCTGAACGGCACGGTCGACGTGCTCGGGGTCGCTTCGACGACCTCCGCCTTCGCCGCTGTTCGGGCGGACGGCTCGGTCGTCACCTGGGGCGATCCCAACAATGGCGGCAACAGCACGCTGGTCGCTTCGGGGCTCGACGGAGCGCTGGATGTCGTCGCCATCGCCTCCACCAATACGGCCTTTGCCGCCCGGCGAGTGGACGGCTCGGTGGTGACCTGGGGCGACGCAGGCGGTGGCGGTTCGAGCGAGGTGGTGGCGGCCGGGCTCGACGGCACCATCGAGGTGAAGAAGATCTACGCCAACAGCTCCGCCTTCGCGGCGCTCAGGGCCGACGGCTCGGTGGTGACCTGGGGCTATGGATCCTATGGCGGCGATCACAGCGCGGTCGAGGCGGAGCTTCATGACGTCGTCAGCATCGCTGCCACGGACCACGCCTTCGCCGCCCTGAAGTCGGACGGCTCGGTCGTCACCTGGGGCGGCTTCCTGGGCGGCGGCAACGACACCGACGTGCAGGCGAAGCTCGACGGGACCATCGACGTCGTGCAGCTCTACGCGACCAGCGTCGCCTTCGCGGCACTCAGGGCCGACGGGTCGGTCGTGACGTGGGGCGACCAGCAGTTCGGCGGCGACAGCACCGTCGTTGCCCCACGGCTGACGTCGGTTGCGCAGATTGCCGACAGCAACCCGGTCGAGGATGCGATCGTACCGGTTGCGACACACGACGACGCGTTCATCGTGCTGCAGGGAAAGTCGCTGACGTTGGCAGCGAGCGTGTTGTCGAACGACGATGGCGCGACAGCCGCCACGCTGGTCGCCGGCACGGGTCACGGCACCGTGCAGCTCGCCGCTGACGGCATGGTCAGCTACGCGCCGGCGGGGGGCTTCGCAGGCACCGACTCGTTCTCCTACCAGGCGACGAACGGCAGCGGCGCGGGGGAGGGCCAGGCGCTGCTCTACGTCGTGCCGGTCCAGGTCGGGATGTCGACGACCCTCGACCTGCTGGCCCTCGATGCCGAGCAGCAGATCGCCTCGACCTATGCCGCCTTCTTCGGCCGTGCCGCCGATGTCGCGGGCTTCGAGTTCTGGGTTGGCCAGTTCGTGCAGAACCTGCCGACGCAGGGGGCGGCGGCGCTGTTCGCCAACATCGCGAGCTCGTTCGGCATCAGCGCCGAGGCCAAGGCGCTCTATCCCTTCCTGGTCAACCCGTTCGGAGCGAGCGACGGCGAGATCAGCGCCTTCCTCGACAGTGTCTACAACAACCTGTTCAACCGCTCATCGGATGCGGCGGGGCTGGCCTACTGGACGGGGCAGATCAAGCAGACGCTGCAGGCCGGGCAGTTCGTGGGCTCGGTGCTGGTCAACATCATGAGCGGGGCGCAGGACACGGCGGCGGGCCAGGACATCACCACCCTGATGGGCAAGGTTGCGGTGAGCCTCGAGTACGTGCACGAGCAGCAGGCGCACGACACGATCTGGGCGGGGGCGAGCGACATCGCCGCGGCCACGGCGCTGCTCGATACGGTGTCGGCCGAGCCGCAAAGCGTGCTGACCGGGATCAGGAATGCCGAGGTGCTGATCGCGACGCATGCGTAGGATGCGATGAGTCAAGACGATCACGACTCGCATGTCGCCGCACCTGGATAGGATCGAGGTGGTTCTTGCCGCTTCTCTGCTGGGCGGGGTTGACGTCGCGAAAATCTCGCCTAGCGTGGCAGGGGCAGGCGACGAGACGTTGCCGGTGACTGCGCAGCATCAAGGAGGATGAATAATGCACAAGCGCGAGGGTGTGACCGAGGGCGCGTTCGGCCGCGGTGCGCAGGCGGATCGGATGCTCGCCGCGCCGGCGAGCAAAACCGATGTAGCGCACCTGGCTGACGCAAAATGCTTGACTGACGCAAAACCGCTTTCGACTTCTGCTTTTGCGTCAGTCGCAAGTGCTTGATTCCAAAGGGGCACTGACGCAAAGACGCAAATGACGCAAAATCGGGCCGTGAAAAGTTTCCCTCTCGGGCAGAATGTGCGCTGGTGGCCTACCGTGTTCCCTGCGGCAGGCCGGGCGCCGGTTGCGGCTGGCGTGGTTGTGCCGGCGCCGGACGCTGCTGCTGCTGCCGAGGGGGGGCCTGCGGCTGCAGCGTTTGAAGGAAGGCGCGCACCTTCTCGGTTTCCCGCTCCTGCGCCTTCTTGCCTTCCGCTTCGTCGAGGAAGCGGTCCTTGTTGAGGTCGCTCTCGAGGAACTGGCGCAGGGCATAGGCCGTCAATTCGACCCGGCTCAGCATGCCATCCTTGTCGATGTCGATGTCCTGGAACTTTCGAATGATGAGCTTGCGGCGGATATCGATGGGCAGCAGCCCCTGCGCCTCCTTGCCGTCGGCAGGTCCGGCGAGCACCAGGTACTCCTGCTGCGAGATGCGGCCATTGTGGTCCTTGTCCAGGCGGTCGGCATCGCGCAGATGAATGTCCATCAGATCATTGAGTGCCGTGAGCCCTTCGCGCCGTCGGGCCTCGATCTGCTGCCGCTCGGCCGATTGGCGCGCCATCGCGCGCTGTACGATCAGGCGAACCTCCGGCTCGGTGAGGCGATTGTCACGGTCCGTGTCGTACTGGTTGAACTCGGAATGGACCAGGACCTCCGCCTCGGCCCGTTCGACGAAGCCGCTGCGATCGGTGTCGAGGTTCTGGAACTCGGCCTTCGCACGATTGCGCCGCTCCTCGAGCGAGGGGCCGCCCGGCGTGTCGACCGAGAAGGGCGGCTCGGCCACCCTGCTGTATTCCTCGAGCGAGAGCTTGTTGTCCTTGTTGGTGTCGAGGTCCTCGAACGACTTCATGCGATATGCCAGGAACTGCGCCCGCGTGATCTCGCCCTTCTTGTCGACATCGATCTCGGCGAACCACGAGGGCAGGGGAACCGGCGCCGGCGCCTGGCCGGCTTGCGCGGGTGGACTGGCCTGAGCAGGTGGACTGGGTTGTGCGGGCGGACTGGACTGTGCGGGCGGCGTGGCGGGTGGCCGGCTGGCCGGCCAGCCTTGCGTGGGGGGCGTCTGGGCGAAGGTGGAGGTCGCAAGCGCGAAGGTGGAAACCAGAACGGTGGAAAGAAGTCGCATCAATGTAGGTCCGCAGTGCTGCCAGAATGCTGGATGACAACGCCCAGTGCGTCGCACGCTGCACTGCATTACATCCTTGGACTGCAATCGCGTCGAAACCGTGGCGCGCCGCCAGTCTAGCCGGTCTTGTCGTGGCGCGCCTGTCGATTAAAATCGACGAAACGGTCCACGGTCGGCCGTATGGTCGCGGGGGCGTGGGGATGCAGGCTAGCGGGAGCGCGGCGAATCGTCGAAGGGCAGGACGCTGGATCGTCTCGTTCGCACTTGTCCTGGCGGCCTGGCTCGCCGGATCGGCCGCCCGGGCCAACGAGACCGGCTTCACCTGGATGGTCGATCGTCACGTCTACACGATCGCCGCCGACGGGCGCTGGGTCGGGCTGCTCGAGGCGGAGCGCAAGGCACACGACGCGCAGGCGGCGCGCGATGGCGGGCGCATCGACATCTCCTACCAGGCGAGTGTCCAGAAGATCGAAATCCTGGAGGCGCTGACGCTCAAGGCGGATGGCCGCCGCCTGCCGGTCGCAGCCGACAAGATCCTCGACATCGCCCCGCAGGTCGGGCGCGAGGTGGCGCTGTACACCGACCTCAGGACGCGCAGCATCGTATTTCCCGATCTCGAGGCCGGCGATTCGATCCGCTACGTCTATCGCCTGACCTCCACCGAGCTCACCTGGCCGGGCTTTTCCTGGAGCGCGGCGTGGCGCACGACGACGCGGACGGCACGGTCCGAGCGGATCTTCGAGCGGCCCGCCGGCATGGCCCTCGCAGAGGAGCATCACCGCCTCGATTATCAGGTCGAATCGGATGCCGATCGGGTACGCCAGACGTACTCCTGGCGCAACGAGAGGGCGATCGTCGAGGAGGCTGGATCGACGTCGCCGCTCGATTGGGCGCCGCGCTTTGTCGTTTCGACCTTCCGTTCCTATGCCGAGATCGGCGACCACTACGGCAAGCTGCATGCCGCGGCGGCGATGCCGACGCCGGAGATCGCGGCGCTGGCGGCGGAGATAGTGGGCGCGGCGTCCGACCGCGCCACCGAGGCCCGCCTGCTGTTCGAATGGACCCAGCGCAACGTGCGCTACGTCGCCGTGTCGATCGGCCGGGGCAAGCTGACGCCGACGGCGCCGATCGAGACGGTGCGCAACCGCTACGGCGACTGCAAAGCCCAGGTGGCGCTTCTCGGCGCGCTGCTGTCCGCGCGCGGCATCGAGAGCGAGCCGGCGCTCATGAACATCGCGTCGGGCCGCTACGTGCTGCCCGAGACGCCGGTCGCCGATTTCGATCATGTGATTCTTTACCTGCCCGGGCTCGACCTCTACGTCGACCCGACCTCGCAGTATTCGTCGTTCGGCGCGCTGCGCTGGAACCATGCGGACAAGCCGGTCCTGCATGCCGTCGTGGGCAAGTCGCGGGTCGCCCGCCTGCCGCGCGAGCGCGCCGAGGACAATGTCGCCGAGACGCATACGACGGTGACGATCTGGTCCGACGGGACCATGAGCGGCTCGACGCGCGAGACGGCGACTGGCGCCATGGCCGGCGACCTGCGCAGCCAGGCGGCCAGGTCCGACGCCGCCCGGGCCGCCGTCCAGCTGCGCTACTTCGGCACGCCGGGCAGGGGCCAGTGGACGAAGCGGCCTGCCCAGACTGCTGATGGCTCGGCCGAGATCGCCGGCGAGTTCAAGCTGTCGGATGCGATCGATCTCGCGGCCGGCGAGGCCCTGATGCCGCCGCCCGGCCTGCGCTTCCTGCAGCGGCCCGGTGGCTTCCTGGTCGGCAGCCACGACGTGGCGCGCACCCGGCCGTTTGCCTGCCATGCCGGCCGCCAGGTCGAGACCATCGAGGTCATTCTGCCGCGCGGCATGAAGCCGGCGCGACTGCCGGCCGACCGCCACTGGTCGGTCGCCATTGCCGAGTACAGTTCGTCCTATTCGTTCCGCGACGGCACGCTCGTCGTGCGACGCGAGTTCACCGCCCATCCCGAGAGTCAGGTCTGCACGCCCGAGCAGTCAAAGGAGCTCGTCGGCTTCCTGTCCAACCTGCGGCGCGACTACCGCTCCGTGGTGGTTTTCGACCAGCAGCCCTGAACGGCCGGCTTCAGTTGACGTTTACGTAAAGGTAACCTACATCGCCAGCGCTGGCGGACCAGCCGCCGGCGGCTCAAAGTTTCGCTGAGAAGACCGTCGACACACTGATCGGAGGAAGGCCGAGTGACCGCGCTGGCTGCCCATTACACTCCCGAACACCAGATGTTCCGCGACACCTGCCGGCGCTTCTTCGAAAAGGAGGTCGTGCCCTTCCACATGAAGTGGGAGGAGGAGGGCATTGTGCCGCGCGAGCTGTGGCGCAAGGCGGGCGAGCAGGGGCTCCTGGGCATGACCATGCCGGAGGCCTATGGCGGCGCCGGCGCCGACTTCCTCTACAGCGCCATCCTGATCGAGGAGCAGGGCAGGGCGCTGGCTTCGGGACCGGCCTTCTCGCTGCACAACGACATCGTCGTGCCCTACCTGCTGCACTACGGCACGGAAGAGCAGAAGCGGAAATGGATTCCCAAGGCCTGCTCGGGCGACCTGGTCACCGCCATCGCCATGACCGAGCCCGGCACCGGCTCGGACCTGCAGTCGGTCAAGACCAACGCGGTGATGGACGGCAATCACTGGGTGATCAATGGCTCCAAGACCTTCATCAGCAACGGCCAGCTTGCCGACCTGGTGGTTGTCGTCGCCAAAACCGATCCCAAGCTGGGCGCCAAGGGCACCTCGCTGATCGTGGTCGAGACCAGTACGCCGGGCTTCAAGCGCGGCCGCAACCTCGAGAAGATCGGCATGAAGGCGCAGGATACGTCGGAGCTGTTCTTCGACAATGTGCGGGTGCCGGCCGATCACCTGCTGGGAGGCTCCGGCATGGGCTTCATCCAGCTGATGCAGCAGTTGCCGCAGGAGCGGCTCGTGATCGCCATCCAGGCGATCGCCGCGATCGAGGCGGCGATGGAGCACACCATCGCCTACGTCAAGGAGCGCAAGGCGTTCGGCAAGCAGATCATCGATTTCCAGAACACCCGATTCAAGCTGGCCGAGCTCAAGACCAAGGCCCACGTGGCGCGCGTGTTCGTCGACGACTGCATCGCCCGCCATCTCGAGGGCAAGCTCGACGTCGCAACCGCCGCCATGGCCAAGTACTGGACCACCGACCTACAGTGCGAGGTCGTCGACCAGTGCCTGCAGTTCCACGGCGGCTACGGCTACATGTGGGAATTCCCCATCGCGCGCCTCTACGCCGACGCGCGCGTGCAAAAGATCTACGGCGGCACCAACGAGATCATGAAGGAACTGATCGGGCGTACGCTTTGATTGTCAAGGTCCTCTCCACGCAATGCGTGGGGAGGTGTCGCGTCATACGCCGACCTGCCTCCGCCGAAGCGATGCCGCTTCGGCTTCGCGCAGGCAGGCGAAGGGGTCGTGATTCATGTGGACCGCGGGCGTCCCGCCCGCTCAAGCTCAAGAGCGGGCGGGACGCCCGCGGTTCAGAGGTCCATGACCCCTCCGCCCCGTAAGACGGGGCACCACCCCGGCAGGGCTGGGGGAGGAAGACAGGTTCGAGGGTCGAGGAGAACAACCATGACCGACGCAAATATCTACCACGCCGTTCGCACGCCGCGCGGCAAGGGCCGCAAGGACGGGTCGCAGCACGAGGTGACGCCGGTGCGGCTGGCGGTAACCGCCTTGCAGGCGATCCGCGACCGCAACAAGCTCGACACCCATCTGGTCGACGACGTGGTGCTGGGCTGCGTCATGCCGATCGGCGAGCAGGGTGCCGACATCGCCCGCACCGCGACCGTGATGGCGGGCTACGCCGAATCGGTGTCGGGCGTGCAGGTCAACCGCTTCTGCGCCTCAGGCCTGGAAGCCACCAACATGGCGGCGGCGCAGGTCATGTCGGGCCAGAGCCAGGCGGCGATCGGCGGCGGCGTCGAATCGATGTCGCGCGTGCCGATGGGTTCCGATGGCGGCGCGTGGGCGATCGACCCGGCCGTCTCGATCCCGATGTATTTCGTGCCGCAGGGCATCTCGGCCGACCTGATCGCCACCAAGTACGGCATGAGCCGCGACGACGTCGACGCCTATGCCGTCGAATCGCAGAAGCGCGCTAAGCACGCCTGGGACAACGGCTACTTCAAGAAGTCGATCGTGCCGGTGAAGGACCAGAATGGCGTCCAGCTGCTGGCGCACGACGAGCTGATGCGGCCCAACACCACCATGCAGACCCTGGCCGCGCTCGACCCCAGCTTCAAGATGCAGGGCGAGATGATGCCGGGCTTCGACGCGGTGGCCCAACAGCGCTACCCGGAGGTCGAGAAGATCACGCACGTCCATCACGCCGGCAACTCGTCGGGAATCGTCGACGGCGCCGCCGCCATCTTGGTCGGCAGCAAGGAGTTCGGCGAGAGGTCTGGCCTGAAGGCGCGTGCGAGAATCCGTTCCTTCGCCTCGATCGGCTCGGAGCCGGCGATCATGCTGACCGGCCCGGCGCCGGCCTCCGAGAAGGCGCTGAAGCGCGCCGGCATGAGCGTCAAGGACATCGACCTGTTCGAGCTCAACGAAGCGTTCGCTGCCGTCGTGCTGCGCTACCTGCAGATCCTCAAGGTGCCGCACGACAAGATCAACGTTAACGGCGGCGCCATCGCCATGGGCCATCCGCTGGGCGCCACCGGCGCCATGATCCTGGGCACGGTGCTCGACGAGCTCGAGCGGCGCAACCTCTCGACCGGCCTCGCCACGCTGTGCGTTGGCGGCGGCATGGGCACCGCCACCATCATCGAGCGGGTCTAGTCAGGCTCAAGCGGACCGCTGGCGTCTCGCCCGCTCTTGTCGATGCATAAGCGGGCGAGATGCCCGCGGTCCAGAAGAGAAGGAACGCAACCATGATCACCTACAACGTCGACAGTGACGGCATCGCCACCCTCACCTGGGACATGCCGAATCGCACGATGAACGTGCTGAACGAGGCATCGATCACCGCCTATGCCGGTGCGCTCGACAGCGCGCTCAAGGACGACAAGGTCAAGGGCATTATTGTCACCTCGGGCAAGGCCGACTTCATCGCCGGCGCCGATCTCGAGATGCTGCTCGCCACCGACACGTCGGATGCCGCCAAGCTGATGGATCAGTTCAGCCAGCTGCAGCGCCTGTTCCGCCAGCAGGAAACTTCCGGCAAGCCGATCGTCGCGGCGATCAACGGCACGGCGTTGGGTGGCGGCTTCGAGATCTGCCTCGCCTGCCACTATCGCATCGCCGCGGCCAACCCCAAGGCCAAGGTCGGCCAGCCCGAGGTCAAGATCGGCCTGCTGCCGGGCGGCGGCGGCACGCAGCGCATCCCGCGCCTGATCGGCGTCATGAATGCAGCCCCTATCCTGCTCGAAGGCAAGGACCTGACGGTCGATGCCGCCAAGGGCCTCGGTCTGATCCACGACGTGGTGCCGCCGGGTGAGCTCCTGGCCAAGGCCAAGGCCTGGCTGACCGCGCCCGCCGGCGAACAGGTCGTGCCGGAGTATGCCGGCAAGGGCGCCAAGCCGATCGACGGCCGCGCCGTGCAGCCGTGGGATCGCAAGGGCTTCAGGATCCCGGGCTTCCCCGGTGGCCAGGTGTGGAGCCCGCCCGGCGTGCAGACCTTCATCGGCGGCGCCGCCATGATCCGCGCCAAGACCAACGGCGTCTATCCGGCGCCCAAGGCGATCATGAGCTGCGTCTACGAGGGCCTGCAGCTCCCGTTCGATTCGGCACTCAAGGTCGAGACGCGCTACTTCGTCTCCCTGCTGCGCGACCCGGTCGCCAAGAGCATGATCCGCACGCTGTTCTTCGGCCTGCAGGAAGCCAACAAGCTGGTACGCCGGCCCAAGGGCGTGCCGAAGCAGGAGTACAAGAAGATCGGCATCCTCGGCGCCGGCCTGATGGGCTCCGGCATCGCCACGGTATCGGTGCAGGCCGGCCTCGAGATCGTCCTGGTCGATCGTGACCAGACAGCGGCCGACAAGGGCAAGGCACACATCGCCGACGAGCTCGACAAGCTGGTGAAGCGCGGCCGCCTCACCAAGGAGCAGCGCGACGGCATGCTGGCCCGCGTCCACGCGACGCCGGATTTCGGCGCGCTGGCCGGCTGCCAGATTGCGATCGAAGCGGTGTTCGAGAATCGCGAGGTCAAGGCCGAGGCGACGAAGAAGGCCGAGGCGGCCCTTGGCGCCGACGCGGTGTTCGCTTCCAACACCTCGACCCTGCCGATCACCGGCCTCGCCGAGGCGTCGGTGCGGCCGGAGCATTTCATCGGCCTGCATTTCTTCTCGCCGGTCGAGAAGATGCCGCTGGTCGAGATCATCGTCGGCAAGAAGACCTCGCCCGAAACGCTCGCGCGTGCCATGGACTTCGTGCAGAAGATCCGCAAGACGCCGATCGTGGTGAACGACAGCCGCGGCTTCTTCACCAGCCGCGTCTGCGGCGCCTTCATCAGCGAAGGCCACCGCCTGCTGAAGGAAGGCGTGCCGGCGGCGATGATCGAGAACTGCGCCCGCTACGCCGGCATGCCGGTCGGTCCGCTGGCGCTGAACGACGAGGTCGCCATCGACCTCTCCTGGAAGATCATGGACCAGACGCGGCGCGATGCCGAGGCGGCCGGCGAGAAGTTCGAAGGCGCCGGCACCGAGGACATCCTCGAGCTGATGGTCAAGAAGCTCGAGCGCTTCGGCCGCAAGAACGGCAAGGGCTTCTACGAGTATCCGACCGACGGCAAGAAGCGGCTGTGGCCGGAGCTGCAGAAGTACTTCCCGGCCGATCCCAAGCTGCTCTATGGCGAGGGCGAGGAGAAGCGCGCCAAGGAGGACGAGATCAAGAAGCGCCTGCTCTACGTACAGGCGGTCGACACGGTGCGCTGTCTCGAGGCCAACGTGCTGACCAACCCGCAGGACGGCGATGTCGGCTCGATCATGGGCCTGGGCTTTGCGCCGCAGACCGGCGGCGCCGTCAGCCTGATCGACCAGGTCGGCGTCAAGCAGTTCGTTGCCGAGTGCGATGCGCTCGCCCAGAAGTACGGTTCGCAGTTCACCGTGCCGAAGCTCCTGCGCGACATGGCCGCCAAGGGCCAGAGCTTCTACGGCAACTACCACCCGGCCAAGGCGGCGTAGGTCCGAGTTCTGCTCCCCAGCTTCGCTGGGGAGATGTCGCCGTCCTGCGGCGACCTGCCTTCGCCGAAGCGAAGCCACTCCGGCTTCGCACAGGCAGGCGGAGGGGGCATGGCTCTTCCGGACCGCGGGCGTCCCGCCCGCTCATGATCGTGAGCGGGCGGGACGCCCACGGTCCGGAAGAGTATGAGTGACGCATTCGGTGTCTCAGTGGGAGGAATGAATGGACGCCAGGGAAATCGCAGCGCTCGCCGACCGCATCGTCGAGGGCCGGCGCAGCCGCAGACCCATGGACCTTGCCGCCGCCACCGCGAGCCTCTCTGAAGCCGATTCCTACAAGGTGCAGTTCGCCGTTCACGACCGGCTGACCGCCGACGGCAGCGATCGCATGGCCGGCTGGAAGGTCGCACTCACCCTGCCGTCGCAATACGAGCCGATGAAGCTTTCGGGCCCGGTCTTCGCCGGCATCTACCAGAGCGGTGTGCGGCCGAGCGGAACGGTGTTCGAGAAGGGGTGGCCGATCAAGGCCGGCATCGAATGCGAGATGGTGGCGCGCCTGGCCAAGGACGCGACGTCGGCCGGCGGGCGCTACGCCGCCGAGTCGATCAAGCCGTTCGTCGGCAATCTCTATTGCGGCTCCGAGGTCGTCGAGAACCGCTACACCGATGTCGCCAGGCTGAGCGGACCTGGTCGCATCGCCGACGACGTGCTGCAAGCCGCCTGCATCATCGGCACCGAGATCAAGGACTGGCAGTCGCTCGACTTCGCCGCCGTGAAGGGCCGTTCGGAGTTCGACGGCAAGGAGATCGGCGCGGGGCCGGGGGCCAACGTGATGGGCGGCGCGCTGATCTCGCTCGCCTGGCTCGCCAACAAGCTGATCGAGCATGGCAAGCATCTCAAGGCGGGCGACGTCGTGCTGACCGGGTCGGTCCATCCGCCGGTTTTCCTGCCCGGACCGGGCGTGGCGAAGACCGAGTTCGTCGGCCTGGGCGGGGCGGAGATCACGGTCAAGTAGCACTCCAGTTGACAGCCCCGGATTGGCCGCCTAACACTTAACTATAAGGTTAAGCGATAAGGATGGACGGTCATGTCGAGTTGCAGCATCGTCGGCGTCGAGCGCCAGTTCACTGCTATCGTGAGAGCGAGTGTACCGTTCGCCGGGATTCCGGAAGCTCAGCGCAACGCCCGCGCCAAGCTCGATGCGGCGCTTCCGTCGCTCGAGGCCGGCCCGATTGGACGCCCGCTCACGCGCTTCCGGACGCCGGCCGAAGGCAAGCTCGACATGGAGATCGGCACCATCGTCGCGCGGCCCTTCGCTGCTCGGAGCGACGTCGTGCCGTCGGATCTGCCGGCAGGCCGCGCCGCGCATTTCCGGCTCGAGGGTTCATTCGACGGCATGCCGGGTGCGTGGCAGACCCTGTTCGACTGGTGCAAGGCGGAACAGCTTGCGCTCTCGGGGATCAACTGGGAGATCTACAGCCCGTGGGAGGGCGTCGATCCGGCGCAGCTGGAAACCGATCTCTACGCCCTGCTGGCGTGATCGTGGAGCAGAGGCGCATCCGATCGATGAACTGTCATCGCCGGGGGCGCGCCACTCCAGTGTGCATTCTTTGTCTATCGAACGGCCGATGAGCGCCATCGGAGTGGCGCGCCCCCAACGGCAGAATCGCTTCAGCGCGGCGCGATGACGATCTTGCCGACCACGTCGCGGTTGGCCAGCGACCGCAGCGCCGTCGCCGCTTCTGCGAGCGGGTAGACCCTATCGATCGGCGCCCTGAGCTTGCCCGTCTCGAACCATGACAGCAGGCGGCGGAACTCGGCACGCCCGTGCTCGGGTTCGCGGCGCATGTAGTCACCGTAGAACACGCCGATGGCGTCGCAGCCCTTGAGCAGCAGCAGGTTGGCCGGCAGTCGCGGGATCTCGCCGGCGGTGAAGCCGACCACGAGAAAGCGGCCACGCCAGGCGGTCGAGCGCAGCGCGGGCTCGCTCATGGCGCCGCCCACCGTGTCGTAGACGATGTCGACGCCCTTGCCATCGGTAAACGCCGCGATCGCCTCGCGCAGGTTGCCCGTGGAATAGTTGACGACGGCATCGGCGCCGGCCGCGGTGACCTTTGCCAGCTTGGCGTCGCTCCCGCCCGCCGCGAGCACGCGCGCGCCCAGGAGCTTGGCCAGCTGCACCGCCGCCATGCCGACGCCGCCGGTGGCGCCAAGCACCAGGACGCTTTCGCCCGCAACGAGGCGCGCGCGATCGGCGAGGGCGTGCAGCGACGTGCCGTAGGCCGAGCCGATCACCGCGCCGGTGTTGAAGTCGATCGCCGACGGCAGGGGCACCAGTCGCGCTTCTGCGACCACGACCTCGTCGGCGAAACCGCCCGACCCCACCGAGCAGCGTACGCGGGCGCCGACGGCGACTTGGGAAACGCCCGGACCGACCTCGACGACGACACCGGCGACCTCGCCGCCAGGCGCGAACGGGAAGCCGGGCTTGAACTGGTACTTGCCCTGCAGCATCAGCAGGTCGGGAAAGTTGACGCCGCTCGCATGCACCTCGACGCGCACCTGCCCTGGCTGCAAGGGCGGCGACGGAAGGTCCTCCAGGACGAGGCTCTCGGGCGGGCCGAAGGCCCGGCAGATCATGGCTTTCAAGTCTGACCCCTCATGCGGGCTCGATGGATAAGTCGCTCTGGATCTCGCTAGGCCGAAGTAAAGGTTCCTCGCTGCGCCGGGAGCGCGCCACTCCCGTGGCGCTCATAGGCTGCGTGATCGACAAGAAGAGCACCACGGGAGTGGCGCGCTCCCAGCGAATGACCGTCAAAGTTGGCGCCTATGAGTGGCGCGCTCCTGGTGCTGAATCAATCCGCCGCCTTCTGCTCGATGAAGGTCAGCATGCCGTCGCTGCGTTCGCCCTTCAGATAGCGGAACGTGCCGGTGCCGGTGGCGATCAGGTCGCCCTTCTGGTCATAGATCTCGGTCTCGGCAGCGAAGGTGCTCTGGCTGGCCGAGGGGCGCCAGGCGCCGAGGATCGTCAGGGTGTCGCCGTCGCGTGCCGCCTTGATGAATTGCGTGGTGAAGGCGAGCGTGACGCTCAGCCGTCGTGCTGTCGCGGTGTCGTTGAACGTGCAGGCGAATCCGCTCGCCGAGTCGAGCAGGGTCATCAGGACACCTCCGTGCAACAGGCCGTTGGCGTTGCACAGTTCCGGCCGGACAGCGAGCCTCATCTCCACGAAGCCGGGTCGCCAGGATACCACCTCGTGGCCGATCAGCCCGTTGAAGCCGCGGAACACGTGGGCGGCGACCGGCCGGGCATCGGCCGGTCGTTGGATCGGCATGTCGAAGGACGCGTGCCGGGCTAGCGGCGCGCCATGGCCGACAGTGGCGGGCGCTGCCCGTTGGTGACGGGCCGCATGGCCGCCGGCGCCGCCGTTGCCGGCTGGGCCGCCATGCCGGTTCGAATATCGCGCGCCACTTTGACCAGGCGCGGACCCCAATCGGCCTCCAGCCGGTCACGGCTGATCTGGTAGATCGGCGCCGAAGCGTTGATGGCGTAGGCGGCCGTGCCGTCGGAATTGCGCAGCGGCGCGCCGACGCCGCACAGCTCGGGCAGCCATTCGCCCCAGGTGACGCAGAAACCGCGGTCGGCCAGTTCCTTGAACGAGCGCTCGAGGCCGGTCTTGACCTTGGTCCAATCGTCGCGCCAGCGCCGGCGGATGGCATCGAGCTGCTTGTTGCGCTCGGCCTCGGGCAGCGAGAACAGGTAGGCGCGGCCGATCGCCGTGGTCGCCATCGGCACACGCGTGCCGACGTCGTGCGTGATCGCCACGACCGACGGGCCGCGGCAGGCTTCGAGATAGATCATCGAATGACGGTCGCGGCCGCCGAGCGCCGTCGAGGCGTTGAGCGCGTGCGCGATCTGCTCGAGCGGCTGGCGTGAGGCGCGGCGCACATCCATGCTCGAGATCGCGGCATAGCCCAGCGCCAGCACCGAGGCGCCGAGCTCGTACTTGCGGAAGCGGCGGATGTAGTTGAGGTAGCCCAGCTCGGTCAGGGTGTGGGTGAGACGGGCGACCGTCGGCTTGGGAAGGCCGGTGCGATGGGCAATCTCCTGGTTGCCAAGCATGCCCTCGCCGGCGTGGAAGGCGCGCAGGATGTCGAGGCCGCGGGCGAGCGCGGTGACGAACTGGCGGTCCTTGCCGGTGGAACCCTCGGCGAGGCCACTCTCGAGCGAGCTCTGGAAGGCGGCGGTTCGGGTGACCAGATGACTGACGTTGCCCATTGCGTTTTTCTCCTATGAATGGCCGTTTATTTCGTTGCGGGGCGAAACGTGCCACCGCCTCGCCAATGCCGCAATGCGCGAACGAAGGTTTTGACATGCGAACGTGCAAAGCCGCCATGTCACAGCTGCGTGATTCGCCGTCGAAGAGCGAAATTTGCCGATAAAGCAGGCGTTATTTGATGACCGGCGGCAGGCTCCACAGCCTGTCGCTGGCCCTCGCGGACGCGGACGGCTACGATCAACCGAGACCCCCGAGAGGCGAAATTGGCAAAAGAACCCACGCTGCCCAAGGAACTAACCACCCTGTCGTTCGAGGATGCCCTGAAGGAGCTGGAGGCGATCGTCCAGCAGCTCGAACGCGGCCAGGTCAAGCTCGACGAGGCCATTACCGCCTATGAGCGGGGGGCCCTCCTGAAGCGCCACTGCGAGCAGAAGCTCGCCGAAGCCAAGATGAAAGTGGAAAAGATCGTCTTTTCAGCCGACGGATCGGTCGGCAGCCAGCCCACCGACCTCCAGTAAGCCTTCCCATCATGCCGCTGTCGTCACACAAGCGCTTCGACGCCGCGCTGGAGTTTGCTGCGCAATCGGTCGAGCGCACCATGGAACGCCTGCTGCCCAGGGGCGAGACCGGGGAGGCGCGGGTGTTCGAGGCGATGCGCTATTCCAGCCTTAACGGCGGCAAGCGCCTGCGCGCCTTCTTCGTCCTGGCTGGCGCCACGCTTTTCAAGGTTTCCGCCCTGTCGGCTCTGCGCACGGCCAGCGCCGTCGAGTTCGTGCACGCCTATTCGCTGATCCATGACGATCTGCCGGCGATGGACGACGACGATCTGCGGCGCGGTAAGCCCTCCTGTCACAAGCAGTTCGACGAGGCGACCGCCATCCTGGCCGGCGACGCCCTGCAGGCCCTGGCCTTCGAGGTGCTGGCCCACGAGGATACGCACGGCGACCCGGCAGTGCGCACCCACCTGGTGGCCGAGCTCGCCAAGGCGGTGGGTGCCCATGGCATGGTGGGGGGCCAGATGCTCGACATGCTGGCCGAGGGCCAGGCGGCCAGGGAAATGTCGATCGGCGCCATCACCCGCCTCCAGAGGCTCAAGACGGGGGCGCTGATCTCGTTTTCCTGCACGTCAGGGGCAATCCTGGGCAAGGCGAGCGAATCGCTGCGGATGGCCCTGGCGGCCTATGCTCACGATCTCGGGCTCGCCTTCCAGATTGTCGACGATCTGCTGGACATCGAGGGCGACGCTGCCCAACTCGGCAAGACGCCCGGCAAGGATGCGGCGGCTGGCAAGGCCACTTTCGTGTCGATTCTCGGGCGCGAACGTGCCCGCGCCCAGGCGAACCTCCTGGCGCGCCAGGCAGCCCAGCACCTCGAGCCGTTCGGCGAAGCGGCCGACCTCCTGAAGCAGGCCGCTGAATTCGTTGTCGCACGGCAGGCATAGCGCCGCCGGCGGGAGTATGATGTATCCATGACAAGGAAGAGCGCGACGCCACTTCTCGACACTGTCGACACGCCGGCCGATATCCGTGGCCTGCGCGCCGAACAGCTGCGTCAGCTGGCCGACGAGCTGCGTCAGGAGACGATCTCGGCCGTCTCGGTCACCGGCGGTCACCTCGGTGCCGGCCTGGGCGTGGTCGAGCTCACCGTGGCCCTGCATCGCGTGTTCGATACGCCGAACGACCGCCTGATCTGGGATGTCGGCCACCAGGCCTATCCGCACAAGATCGTCACCGGCCGCCGCAGCCGCATCCGAACCCTGCGTCAGGAGGGCGGGCTGTCGGGCTTCACCCGACGCAGCGAGAGCGAATACGATCCGTTCGGCGCGGCCCACTCCTCGACCTCGATCTCGGCCGGGTTGGGCATGGCCGTCGCGCGCGATCTCGCCGGCGGCAAGAACCACGTGGTCGCCGTGATCGGCGATGGCGCGATGAGCGCCGGGATGGCCTACGAGGCTATGAACAACGCCGGTGCGCTGCGCAGCCGGCTGATCGTCGTGCTGAACGACAACGACATGTCGATTGCCCCGCCGGTCGGTGCGCTGTCGGGCCATCTCTCGCGCCTGCTGTCGGGGCCGCCCTATGTCAGCCTGCGCAATCTTGGCCGCACGTTTGCCGAGGCCCTGCCGCGGCCACTCGAGATGGCAGCGCGGCGCGCCGAGGAGTTCGCGCGGGGCTTCGTGGCCGGCGGCACGCTGTTCGACGAGCTGGGCTTCTACTACGTCGGGCCGGTCGACGGGCACAATCTCGACCATCTGCTGCCGGTGCTGAAGAACGCCCGGGACAGCCGGCTCGACAAGCCGATCCTGGTCCATGTCGTGACCAAGAAGGGCAAGGGCTATCCGCCGGCCGAGGCGAGCGAGGACAAGTACCACGGCGTCGTCAAGTTCGACGTCATCACCGGCAAGCAGTCCAAGCCGGTCGCGAACGCGCCACAATACACCGCCGTGTTCGCCAAGGCCCTGATCGCGGAGGCGGAGGCCGATCGGCGGGTCGTCGCCATCACCGCCGCCATGCCGTCCGGCACCGGGCTCGACAAGTTCGCCGAGCGCTTCCCCGAGCGCAGCTTCGATGTCGGCATCGCCGAGCAGCATGGCGTCACCTTCGCCGCGGGGCTCGCCTGCGAGGGCTTCAAGCCCTTCGCCGCGATCTACTCGACCTTCCTGCAACGGGCCTTCGACCAGGTGGTGCACGACGTCGCCATCCAGAAGCTGCCGGTGCGCTTCGCAATCGATCGCGCCGGCCTGGTCGGCGCCGACGGTGCGACCCATGCCGGGTCGTACGATATCGGCTATCTGGGCGCTCTGCCCGGCTTCGTGGTGATGGCGGCGGCCGACGAACTCGAGCTCATGCACATGGTCGCCACCGCGGCCGCGATCGACGATAGGCCGAGCGCCTTCCGCTATCCACGCGGCGAGGGCGTCGGCGTCGAGCTGCCGGCAAGGGGCACGCCCATCGAGATCGGCAAGGGCCGGATCGTGCGCGAAGGCACCAAGATCGCGATCCTGAATTTCGGCGCCCGCTTGCGCGAATGCCTGGTTGCCGCCGAGGATCTTGCCGCCAAGGGGCTGAGCACGACGGTGGCCGATGCGCGCTTCGCCAAGCCGCTCGATACGGACCTGGTGCGCCGCCTGGCGCGCGAGCACGAGGTTCTGATCACGATCGAGGAGGGCGCGATCGGCGGCTTCGCCAGCCATGTCCTGCACGATCTGGCGACCGCCGGCCTGCTCGATGGCGGATTGAAGATTCGGCCGTTGATCCTGCCCGATCGCTTCATCGATCACGCCGCTCCGGCCAAACAGTACGACTGGGCCGGTCTCAATGCCCCGCAGATCGTCGCCGCCGCGCTCGAGGCGCTGGGCCGCGACGTGCGGTCGATTAGAAGGCCGAGCGCTTAGTTGGCTTCCCCCGTCATACGGGGGAGGTGGCCCGAAGGGCCGGAGGGGGAAGGCCGCAGTCGGCAGTTTTCTGATTCCGATGTCAGAATCTCAAGCAACTTCACTGCCGCCTTCCCCCCTCCGCCCCGTATGACGGGGCACCTCCCCCCGATGACGGGGGAGGAATTGGAGATGCGCGTCCTCAGTCCTTCGGCTGCGGAACGATGCGCAGGTAGGGCTTCGGAGCTTTCCAGCCGCTGGGGAACTTGATCTTGGCCTGCTCGTCGGAAACTGCCGGCACGATGATCACGTCCTCACCGCGCTTCCAGTTCACGGGCGTCGCCACCTGGTGCTTGGCGGTCAGCTGGCAGGATTCGAGAAGGCGCAGCACCTCGTCGAAGTTGCGGCCCGAGCTCATCGGATAGGTGAGCATCGCCTTGATCTTCTTGTCGGGACCGATGATGAACACCGAACGCACGGTGGCATTGTCGGCGGCGGTACGGCCTTCCGAGGTGGTGCCGGCGCTCTCGGGCAGCATGTCATAGGCGGTCGCCACCTTGAGCTCCGGATCGCCGATCATCGGGTAGGTGACGGCGTGGCCCTGCGTCTCCTCGATGTCCTTGGCCCACTTGGAATGGTTGGACACCGGATCGACCGACAGACCGATGATCTTGGTGTTGCGCTTGTCGAACTCAGGCTTGAGGCCGGCCATGTAGCCCAGCTCGGTGGTGCAGACCGGGGTGAAATCCTTGGGATGAGAGAACAGGATTGCCCAGCTGTCGCCGATCCAGTTGTGGAACTCGATCGGTCCCTGGGTCGTCTCGGCCTTGAAGTCAGGCGCGGTGGAGTTGATGCGAAGCGTCATGGTGAAACCCCCTCTTGGCTGTCTTTCGACGGAAGGAAAGTCGTCATTCCGGGCCCGTTGGTCAAGGCTTGGGAGGGATCCG